>NZ_JBAKHO010000101.1:0-6993 GCF_036902735.1 Micromonospora lacuserhaii
CCCGCGACCCGCGGTCGTGGGCGCCGGTGGCCGGGCTCGCCGCCGCGGCGCTGGCGGTGACCGGCGTCGGGCTGCTCGCCCCCACCGGCGGCGGCGCCGGGCGGACGGTCACCGTGGCCGTGGTGCAGGGCAACGTGCCCCGCCTGGGGCTGGACTTCAACGCCCAGCGGCAGGCCGTGCTCAACAACCACGTCGACGCCACCATCGCGCTGGCCGCCGAGGTGAGCGCCGGCACGAAGACCCGCCCCGACCTGGTGGTGTGGCCGGAGAACTCCTCCGACATCGACCCGCTGCGCAACGCCGGCGCCGGGGAGCGGATCTCCGCCGCCGCCGACGCCATCGGCGCGCCCATCCTGGTCGGCGCGGTGCTGCTCGGCCCCGACCGGGGGCAGGTCCGCAACGCCGGCATCCTCTGGCGCCCCGGCACCGGCCCCGACATGCGGCAGCTCTACACCAAACGCCACCCGGTGCCGTTCGCCGAGTACGTGCCGCTGCGCACCATCGCCCGCGCGGTCAGCTCCCAGGTCGACCGGATCCGCGCCGACTTCGTCCCCGGCGCGACCCCCGGCGTGGTCGACGCCGGCCCGGCGGTGCTCGGCGACGTGATCTGCTTCGAGGTCGCCTACGACGGCCTGGTCCGCGACACCGTCGACGGTGGCGCGCAGCTGCTGGTGGTGCAGACCAACAACGCGACCTTCGACGTCGCCGAGGCCCGCCAGCAGCTGGCCATGGTCCGGTTGCGCGCCGTCGAGCACGGTCGCGACGCGTTGATGGCCTCCACGGTCGGGGTGTCCGGGTTCGTGACCCCGGACGGGCGGGTAAGCGGCGCGACCGGGTTCAACACCCGCGCGGTGGTGCTGCGGCAGGTGACGCTCACCGACGGGCGTACCCCGGCCAGCCGGGCCGGCGTGTGGCCGGAGGTCGCGCTGGCCGGACTGGCCGTCGCGGCGCTGGCCGGCGCGGCGGTGCTGCGCCGCGCACGCCGCCGGGAGGCCACGCCCGGCCGGTAGGCCGGACACCGCGCCGGCAGATGCGGAGGATGCGGTGGGCAGCGACGCAGTCGACGGGGGCCACCCCGGCGTGGGTCGGGTGCTGGTGGTGATCCCCACCTACAACGAGGCCGACAACGTCACCAACGTCGTGGCCCGGGTCCGCGTCGCCGCGCCGGCCGTGGACATCCTCGTCGTCGACGACAACAGCCCCGACGGCACCGGCGCGCTGGCCGAGGCGATGGCCGCCACCGACCGGCACGTGCACGTGCTGCACCGCCCCGGCAAGGAGGGGCTCGGCGCCGCGTACCTGGCCGGGTTCGGATGGGCGGCGGCCCGCGACTACGACGCCGTGGTGGAGATGGACGCCGACGGCTCGCACGCCCCGGAGGACCTGCCGGCGCTGCTGGACGCCGCCCGCGACGCCGACGTGGTCATCGGCTCGCGGTGGACCAGCGGGGCGAAGGTGGTGAACTGGCCGCTGCGACGGCTGCTGCTGTCGCGCGGCGGGAACCTGTACGCGCGGCTGGCCCTGGGCATGCCGGTCTCCGACGCCACCGGCGGCTACCGGGTGTACCGGGCGGCCGCGTTGCGGGCGATGGAGCTGGACGCGGTCCGCTCGCAGGGGTATTCGTTCCAGGTGGAGCTGTCCCGGCTGGCGCACCGGTCCGGGGCGCGGATCGTGGAGGTGCCGATCACGTTCGCCGAGCGGGAGCGGGGGGCCAGCAAGATGAGCCCGCTGATCGTCGCCGAGGCGCTGTGGCGGATCACCACGTGGGGGCTGCGCGACCGGCGTCCCCACCGCCAGCGCGGCGGCCACGACCGGTGGCCGTGAGCGGCGGCGTGTCATGCTGGAGGGGCGGGATGTCCGTTCCTTCCCGGGTCCGGTTTCCGGGCGAGGCGCCCGCGTGAGGCGATGAGGTGAGATGCGCCGATACCTGAGGTTCGTGCCGCCGGCCCTGCTGGTGGTGGTGCTGCTGGAACTGGCCGCGTTCGTGGGCGTGGGCCGGGCGATCGGCTACCCGTCGGCGGTGCTGCTGGTGTTCGCGGCGTCGCTGCTCGGCCTGGTGCTGCTGCGCCGGGAGGGAATGCGGGCGTGGCGCGGGTTCCGGGAGTCGGTGGAGTCCCGGCAACCGCCGGGCCGGCAGGTCACCGACGGGCTGGTGGGCCTGGTCGGCGCGCTGCTGCTGGCCACCCCCGGCCTGGTCAGCGGTGTGGTCGGGTTGTTGCTGCTGGTGCCGCCGGTGCGCCGGCTGGCCCGCGGCGGGGTGCAACGTGCCGCGGAGCGCCGGGTGTCGTCGATGGTCGCCGGTGACCTGTTCGGCCCGCGGGTCGTGCGGGTACGCCGCGGCGCACCGACCGGCGAGCCGACCGTCGACGCCGAGGTCGTCCGGCCGACGGTGGTCGACGGCGGCCGGGCCATCGAGGGGGAGATCGTCGAACCACGGCCGTGAGCCGCGGACACGACGGCGCCCCCGGGAATCATCCCGGGGGCGCCGACTCGTTCAGGTGGGGCGCTCAGGCGCGACCGCGGCGGGTGCGGACCTCCTGCAGCCGCTCGGCCAGGATGTCCTCCAGCTCGGCGATGGAGCGACGCTCCAGCAGCATGTCCCAGTGGGTACGCGGCGGCTTGGCCTTCTTCTGCTCCGGCTCGGTGCCGTCGACCAGCCGGGCGACGCTGCCGTCGAACTTGCACTCCCAGGTCGAAGGGACCTCGGCGTCGACGGCGAACGGGACCTCGAACTGGTGACCCTTGGCACAGAGGTACTCGCGGGTCTGACGCGGCGCGAGCTCCGTGTTGCGGTCGGATTCGTAGCTGACCGCGCCCAGACGGCTTCCGCGCAGCATACGATCGCCCATGATCGACTTCCCCTCGCTCGTGGTGCTGGTCTCTCGGTGTAACGGTCCGACGCCGCCGGGGCATTCCCGCCCAGGTGGGTGATCCGGCCGCACGGCCCCTGCAAGGGTAGCCGGCCATCGCGCGGACCCGGCGGGGTCGTCCCCGGCCGGGTCGAATCGGTGGAGTGTTTCGGCGCTCACCGGGGATGTTAGCCGCCCCAGAGGTGCCGGAGGTGACGATGACCAGTGACGCGCCGGTCCACGACCGCCCCCCGGCGGGCCGGACCTTCTTCGGTCACCCGCGCGCCCTGTCCACGCTCTTCCTCACCGAGATGTGGGAGCGGTTCAGCTTCTACGGCATGCGCGCCATCCTGGTGCTGTACCTGACCGCGTCGGTCGCCGACGAGGGCCTCGGCATGGGGGAGTCCACCGCCAACGCCGTCTACGGCACCTACAACGCCATGGTCTACCTGATGGCGCTGCCCGGCGGCTGGGTCGCCGACCGGCTCATCGGCGCCCGGCGCAGCGTGCTGGCCGGCGGCGTGGTCATCGCCGCCGGACACTACGTGATGGCGATCCCCACCGGGTGGAGCGTCTTCGCCGGCATGACACTGATCGTGTTCGGCACCGGCCTGCTCAAACCCAACATCTCGACCATGGTCGGCGACCTGTACGACCGGGACTCCCCACGCCGCGACGCCGGGTTCTCGATCTTCTACATGGGCATCAACCTCGGCGCGTTCCTCGCCCCGCTGGTCTGCGGCTTCCTCGGCGAGAAGATCAACTGGCATCTGGGGTTCGGCGCCGCGGCGGTCGGCATGACCTTCGGCGTGCTCCAGTACGTGCTGGGCCGGCGCAACCTCGGCGACGCCGGCGCCCGCCCCGCCGACCCGCTGCTCGGCGCGGACCGCCGCCGCGCGCTGACCCGCATCGGCCTCGGCGTGCTGGTGCTGCTGCTGGGCCTCGCCGCGCTCACCGTGGCCGGGCTGTTCAGCGTCGACACCGTGGTCAACCTGCTCACCGTCGCCACCGTGCTGATCGCCGTCGGATACTTCACCCGCATCATCACCGACCGGGAGATCAGCCCCGCCGAACGCAGCCGGATGAAGGCGTACCTGTGGCTGTTCGTCTTCGCCGCCGCGTTCTGGCTGATCTACGACCAGGCCGGCTCGGTGCTCAACATCTTCGCCGAGGACCGCACCGACCGGAACACCCTCGGCTTCACCTTCCCCGCCTCCTGGCTCCAGTCGGTCAACCCGATCCTGATCATCATCGGCGCGCCGCTGTTCGCCTGGCTCTGGCTGCGCCTGGGCCACCGCGTCTCCACGCCGGCGAAGTTCGCCGTCGGCCTGGTGCTCAACGGCCTGTCCTTCGTGCTGATGGCCGCCGCCGCGCAGGCCGCCGTCGGCGGCGACCTGGTCTCCCCGTGGTGGCTGGTCGCCGTCTACGCCATCCAGGTCGCCGGTGAGCTGTCACTGAGCCCGGTCGGGCTCTCCGCCACCACCAGGCTCGCCCCGGTGAAGTACGCCAGCCAGATGGTCGGCCTGTGGTTCCTGGCCACCGCCGTCGGCGACGCCATCGGTGGCCAGGTCGCCCGGCTGGCCGAGAAGTGGCCCGAGCCGACGTATTTCCTCACCTTCGGGCTGGCGTCGGTGGCGTTGGGCCTGGGCGCGGTCATGTTCAGCCGGCACATCTCCCGGCTGATGGCCGGCATCCACTGACGCGGGGCGGCCCGCCCGGGCGGGCCCGGATAGCATCCGCGCCATGACCACCACCGTGCACCGGGGCGCCTGCCCGCTGGACTGCCCGGACACCTGCGTGTGGCAGCTCACCGTCACCGACGGCCGGGCCGTCGCGCTGCGCGGCGACAAGGACCACCCGTTCACCCGCGGCGCGCTCTGCGGCAAGGTCAACCGCTACCTCGACGCGGTCAACGGCCCCGACCGGCTCACCGAGCCCCTGGTCCGGGTCGGCCCCAAGGGCGTCGGGCCGGTGGCGTACCGGCCGGCGAGCTGGGACGAGGCGCTCGGGCGGGTCGCCGCGGGGCTGCGCGCCGGCATCGACCGGCACGGACCACAGTCGATCCTGCCGTACTACTTCGCCGGCACCATGGGCTTCGTGCAGGGCTGGACGATGGGCCCGCGGCTCTTCGCCCACCTCGGGGCGTCCCGGCTGCGCACCACCATCTGCACCGCCGCCGCCCGCGCCGCCCTCGGCTCGCTCTACGGCGGCTCGGTCGGCTTCGAACCGGAGTCGATCGTGGACGCCGGGCTGGTCGTGCTCTGGGGGGCGAACCTGCTCTCCACGAACCTGCACCACTGGCCGTTCGTGCAGGAGGCGCGGCGGCGCGGCGCGTACGTGGTCACCATCGACCCGCTGCGCACCGACACCGCCGCCCGCAGCGACGAGCACGTCGCGCCGCTGCCCGGCACCGACGCGGCCCTCGCCCTCGGGCTGATGCGCCACGTCCGTGACCTCGGCGCCGCCGACCGGGAGTGGCTGGCCGCGCACACCGTCGGCTGGGACCGCCTGGAGGCCCGCCTCGACGAGTGGCCCGTCGAGCGGGCCGCCGCCGAGTGCGGCCTGGACGTCGCCGTCGTGCGCCGGCTCGGCGAGCGGATCGCCACCACCCGGCCCACCGCGATCCGGGTCGGGCTGGGCCTGCAACGCCACGCCGGCGCCGGCCAGGCGATCCGGGCGATCTGCGCGCTGCCGCTGGTCACCGGGGACTTCCGCCACCCCGGCGGCGGGGCGCTGTGCACCACCTCCGGGCACCACCGCATCGACCCCGGCCGGGTGACCACCCCGGCGGGCATGCCCGCGCCGGCGGCCCGGTCGATCAACATGAGCCGGCTCGGCGCGGCGCTGACCGGCGAGGCCGACCCGCCGGTGACGTCGCTGGTGGTGTTCAACGCCAACCCGGCCGCCACCGCCCCCGACCAGAACCGGGTCCGCGCCGGGTTGCGCCGGTCCGACCTGTTCACCGTCGTGCTGGAACAGCGCTGGACCGACACCTGCGACTGGGCCGACGTGGTGCTGCCGGCCACCATGCAACCCGAACACCTCGACCTGCAGACCTCGTACGGGCACCACTACGCCACCCTCAACCTGCCCGCGGTGGCCCCGCCCGGGCAGGCGCTGCCGAACACGGAGATCTTCCGCCGGCTCGCCGCCGCGCTCGGGCTGGACCACCCCCGACTGCGCGACAGCGACGAGGAACTGGCCCGGCAACTGCTCGACGGCTCCGGGCTGCGCTACGAGGACCTGGTGGAGCGCACGTATGCCCGGGCCACCGGCGTGGACGTCGGCTCCGCCCCGTACGCGAAGGGTGGTTTCCCCACCCGCGACGGCCGGGCCCGGCTGTACGACCCGGCGTTGACCGCGCAGGGCGTCGACCCGCTGGTCGGCTACACCCCGCCGGCCGAGGTCGCCGACCCCGAGCTGGCGCGGCGGTTCCCCCTCGCCCTGATCTCCCCGGCCGGCCGGTTCCTGATGAACTCGACCTTCGCCTCGCTGCCCTGGCACCGCGACCGCACCGGGCCGCCCCGGATCCACCTGCACCCCGACGACGCCGCCGCGCGCGGCCTGGCCGACGGCGACCCGGCCCGGGTGCACAACGACCGGGGATCGTTCCTGGCCGAGGTGGCGGTCGACGACGCCACCCGGCCCGGGCTGGCGTTCACCTACAAGGCGTACTGGGCGCGGCTGAGCCCCGGCGGCAGCACCGTCAACGCGGTCACCGGCGTCCGGGACACCGACCTCGGTGGCGGACCGACGTTCCACGACACCCGGGTGCAGGTCGAGGCGGCCCCGCCGGCCTGACCCCGCGGCCGCGGGCGCTCAGCCGGGCCGACCGGCCGAGCCGAGTCGAGCCAGCGCGCCGGCCAGGTCGCTGACCTGGTCGGCGAGCTGCGCCGCCCGCCGCTGGGCGGCGTCCCGGTCACCCTCGACGGCGTGCAGGCGGACCTCCAGCCCGGCCAGCCGGGCCTGCGCGTGGGCGCCCGCCTGCCGCGCCGCGGCCAGTTCGGCGCCGACGGCGTCCCGCTGGACGGCCGCGGCGGCCAGTTCCTCACGGGCCCGCGCCGCCACCGCCGCCGTCTCCTGCCGGGCCGGCTCGGCCGCCGCCCGCGCGGCGTCGCGGTCTCGGGCGGGCGCGTGGGCCTGA
>NZ_JBAKHO010000102.1:0-6802 GCF_036902735.1 Micromonospora lacuserhaii
GAACAACGGCATGCGCCGTCACCGGCCCCCACCACAACCCACTAACCCGTCACAAGACCCATATTTATGACTCACCGTCATATCGCTTGCGGAGACAAGTGCGCCCACACCGCGACACGCCCGGGCCCGCACCGCGACCCGCACGGGCTGCGCCGCGACCCGCACGGGCCGCGCCGCGACCCGCCCGGGCCCGCAGGCGCTCGCCGGGTGCCGCCGGGCGGTGGTCGACGGGCAACGGGGCGCGTCAGCCGCGCAGGGCGGCGTCCACCGTGGTGCGGTGCGCGAGCAGCCACTCCTGCCAGCGGCGTACCCCCTCGACGGCGCCTGCCGCGCGGAGCCGGCGCATGCCGGGCTCGTCGCGGTCGGCGCCGGCGGCGATGCCCCGCCAGGTGCCCTCGAGCTGCTCGAGCATCACGTCGAGCAGGTCCGCCCGGGGCAGCGCCCCCGGGCCGGCCGCGTCGTAGCCGTCGCAGAGCAGCCGGCAGCGCCGGCCCAGCTCCGACGGGTCGGCGCCGGATCCCAGCGGTGCCCAGTGCCAGCCGGCGAAGGCGACGTCCTCGATCCGCCGGCCCGGGCCGGCCAGGTCCCAGTCGAGGAACGCCACCGGCAGCGGCCCGGCCGGGGAGTCCCGGTAGACCGTGTTCTTGGGGGAGAGGTCGCGGTGGCAGACCGTCTCCGCCGTTCCGGCCAGCTCCGTGCCGGCGCACGCGTCGTGCAACAGCCGGATCAGCTCCGCCAGCCGGGTCAGCGCCGCGTCGGTGAAGAAGGCCGGATCCGGACGCTCGTGCCACGGCACCCGACCGTCGAGGTGGCTGAGCACCTGCCGGCCCCGTTCGTCCACCCCGAGGTGCCGGGGCGCCAGGTCGAGGCCGGCCGCCGCCAGGTGCCGCAGCAGCGCGGTGACGAAGCCGGCGTTCGCCGGGAGGGTACGGCGGACCGTGTCGCCGACCCGGACCACCTCGGCGACGAAGCCACCGGCCAGCACCTCCTCGGTGACCGGGCCGCCGGGACCGGTGCCACCGGGCTGCGGACCGCCCCGGGTCACGGTCGCGCGTCGGCCGGGTCGCGCCGACGCTGCCGCTCGGCCCGCCACCAGCGCTGAATGATGACGACGCTGGCGATCAGGCCCAGGCTGGCGGGGGCGGCGGCGTACCAGTTGATCTGGCCGGGGGAGCTGACCGCCGCGCCGATCGCGGCGTAGCCGATGGCGGTCGGGGCGGAGGCGATCACGCTGCCCACCAGGAACGGCAGCATCCGCGCGCCGGTGGTGCCGTAGCCGTAGCTGACCAGCCCGAAGCCGGCGATCGGCAGCAGCCGGACGGTGATCACGCCGAGCACGCTCTGCCGGGCGAACCAGCCGTCCAGCCTGGCCAGCCGGCCGCGGACCCGTTCCGCGACGAACTCCCGGCCCAGCACCCGCCCCACGGTGAAGCCGATGGCCGCGGCCAGCAGCGCCGCGCCCAACGCGCACGCGGCGCCCTCGAAGGGTCCGAAGACGGCGCCGGCGGCGAGCGTGACGAAGGTCCGGGGGACCAGCGCGACCAGCAGCAGCGCCCCGATCACGACGGCGGCGACCGGGGCGTACCCGCCGAGGGGGTCGGCCAGCTCGGGCAGGTGCCTCATGTCGGGTCGCGGCACCGTGAACAGCAGTACCGCGAACCCGGCGAGGATGAGCAGCAGCAGGGCGAACCGGCGCGCCGACGGCTGCCGGAGCAGCCGCCGGACGGCGGGGATCATGCCCGGGCGGCGGCGGCCACCGCGGCGCGGCGCTCGGTGCGGAGCCGCTCGGGCCAGGTGTCGTCCAGCGGCGGGAGCTGGTGCACGCCGGTGGCCCAGCGCAGCAGCAGGTCGGCCAGGGCGGGGTTGCGGGCCAGCGCCGGCCCGTGCGAGTAGGTGCCGAGCAGCTTGCCGCGCCAGGCGCCCTCGGTCGCGCCGTCGTTGCCCACGCCGGTGGTGACCCGGGCCAGCGGCGAGACGCCGGCCCCCAGGTGGGTACGACCACCGTGGTTCTCGAACCCGGACAGCGCCGGTACCCCCAGCCGCGGGTCGATCTCGCCGGCCAGCTCGCCGACCGCCCGGGTCGGGCCCCGGTCGGAGGAGAGGTCGAGCAGCTCCAGCCCGGCGCACTTGGTGCCCTTGGCGAAGAAGGAGGTGCCGAGGAGCTGGTAGCCGGCGCAGACGCCGAAGACCACCGAGCCCTGGGCGACCGCGCGGTGCAGGCCGCCGTCGGCGAGCAGCCGCTGGGCGCCGAGGGCCTGCGGGCCGTCCTCGCCGCCGCCGATCAGGTAGATGTCGGCGGTGGAGGGCAGCCGCTGGTCGGAGCGGACCTCCAGCACCTCCACCGGCATCCCGCGCTGCAGCGCCCGGCGGGCCAGGATCAGCATGTTGCCCCGGTCGCCGTAGGTGGAGAGCAGGTCGGGGTAGATCCAGACGATGCGCAGGCTCTCAGTTGACACGGTCCAACTCCGCTCGGATGTCCTGGAAGGCGGTGTAGTTCGCGATGACCTCCAGCCGGCCCGGCGGGACCGCCCGGACCGCCTCGTCGAACGTCCGGACGTGCCGGAAGGGCACGTCGTTGACGTCGAGTCGGACCGCCAGGTCGTACGCGCGGTCGCCGGTGATCAGCACCTGCCGGCCGCGCAGCGGGGCGAAGTCGACGTCGAAGAGCCAGGAGGTGTCCAGCCCGTCGGGGTCGCGCGCGTTGATGGAGAGCAGGGTCGGCGCCTCGTCGGCCATGTCGAACGCCTCGAGCCAGCTGGCCGGGTTCTTGGCCAACAGCAGCCGGATGTTGCGCCCGTCCCGGTCGACCTGGGCGTAGCGGCCGGCGACCGAGGTGACGCTGCCGAGCCGGGAGACCGCGTCGACGGGGCGTACCCCGAACTCGGCGGCGACGGCCAGCGCGGTGGCCGCGTTGCCGAGGTTGACCTTGCCGGGGAGCTGGAGGCTGACCTTGTGCCATGCGCCGCTGGGATCCAGCACGCCGTCGTCCTCCACGGTCCACTGCGGGTCGGGGCGGCGTAGCGGGCAGCCGGTGCACCACCACTGCTCGCCGGAGCGCTGGATGGTGGAGCCGCACTCCGGGCAGACCCAGGAGTCGTCGTGCCAGCGCTGGCCCGCGCTGAACCAGGTGACGTGCGGCGGGTGGATGCCGCGGGCCGGGTCGCCGGGCGGGGTGGCCGCCCAGACCACCATCGGGTCGTCGGCGTTGGCCACCACCCGCAGGTCGGTGTGCCGGACCAGCGCGGCGCGCCAGAGCTGCGCCATCATGGCGACCTCCTTGGCCCGGTCGAGCTGGTCGCGGGAGAGGTTGAGCAGCGCCACCACGTGCGGCTCGGTGGCCTCGAGCACCTGCGCCAGGTAGTGCTCGTCGACCTCGAGCACCGCGTACGGCGTGCTGCCCGCCTTGGCCAGCGCCGAGGTGTGCCCGGTCGGCATGTTGGCGCCGAAGGAGTTGGTGGCGACCCGGCCGAGCACCCCGACGGCGGCGGCGGTGAGCCGGGTGGTCGTGGTCTTGCCGTTGGTGCCGGAGACCAGCGCGATGGCGCGGCCGGCGGAGAGGTGGGCCAGCAGGTCCGGGTCGATCTTGAGGCCGATCCAACCACCGATCACCGAGCCGTCGCCCCGGCCGGCGGCCCGCGAAAGCGCCGCAGCGGTCCTCGACACGGAGGTGGCCACCTTCGCCCGCAGGGGCATCTTCGCGTCAGTCACCCGAGCGAGGTTACCGGACCCCAACGTCCACCAGATCGCCGCAGACGGCGAACCGTTCGGCCGGGTGTGGCCGGGCGTCCGGTCCGCCCGTGCTCGGCCGGACGGAGTCGATCTATGTCGGGTAGCGGACGCGACGCGGGGGCGCGCCGGCCCTCCACTCGGCTCCACCCCTCCTGACGTGCTCTTTTACCCAGGGAGACAGCGCGCCACACGGGCGTTTCTGGTTGCAGGTGGAGGGAAGTGGAGTAGAGTGGGGCGCGATGGTGAGGCCGGGAGGGCCCACCGGCCCGGGGGGTCAGCGGCGCCGCGAACGCCGCCAAGGGCGAGGGGGTTGGGCCGATGTTCCTCGGCACCCACACCCCACGCCTGGACGAAAAGGGCCGGTTGATCCTTCCGGCGAAGTTCCGGGACGAACTGGCGGGGGGTGTCGTGATAACCAAAGGGCAGGAGCGCTGCCTCTACGTCTTCCCCACGCCCGAGTTCCAGCGGATCGCGGACCAGTTGCGCGCGCAGCCGATGACGCACAAGGCGGCCCGGGCCTACAGCCGGGTCTTCTTCGCCAGCGCGCACGACGAGGTCCCCGACAAGCAGGGGCGGGTCACCATCCCGGCCCACCTCCGGTCGTACGCCGCACTCGACCGGGACCTGGTGGTGATCGGGGCGAGCACCCGGGTGGAGATCTGGGACAGGGCGGCCTGGGAGACCTACCTCGCGGAGAGCGAAGACGACTTCGCCGACATCGAGGAGGGGGTGTTGCCCGGCGGTCTGTAGGGCGGGACGACGCCCGACGTACTGCGAGATCTCCAGCCGCTTTCGAGTTCCTGGCACCCCTTCCCCGGTGCCAGGCGCACGATCTCCTCTCCGGGGCCACGGCCCGGGGATGAAGCGGGAGCGGATGGGGATCTGGCGGTACGACGGCAGGCGTCGTCCGACGAGCAGGCGCGGAAAGAACGAACGTTTCAACCAGTGGGGGTCGACATGGGGGAGTTGCGCGGCACGCACGTGCCGGTGCTGCTCGAGCGGTGTCTCGAGCTGCTGGCCCCCGCACTGGACAGGGGCGGCCGGACGATCCACGTCGACGCGACGTTGGGTCTGGCCGGGCACGCCGAGGCGGTGCTGGAGCGCCACCCGGAGACGATCCTGATCGGCCTGGACCGGGACACCGAGGCCCTGGCGCACGCCCGGGCCCGGCTGGCCCGCTTCGCCGACCGGATCCACCTGGAGCACGCCGTCTACGACGAGCTGCCCGAGGTGCTGGAGCGGCTGGGTTATCCGGCGATCGACGCGATCCTGTTCGACCTGGGGGTCTCCTCGTTGCAGCTGGACGCGCCCGACCGCGGGTTCGCGTACGCGCAGGACGCGCCGCTGGACATGCGGATGGACCAGACCCGGGGGGTGACCGCCGAGGAGGTGGTCAACACCTACGCCCACCCGGACCTGGCCCGGGTGCTGCGGGTCTACGGCGAGGAGAAGTTCGCCGGTCGGATCGCCTCGGCGATCCTCCGCGAGCGCGAGCGCGGCCGGATCACCTCCTCGGCCCGGCTCGCCGAGCTGGTCAGGGAGAGCATTCCGGCAGCAGCCCGACGAACCGGTGGACACCCGGCCAAGAGAACGTTTCAGGCTTTACGGATCGAGGTAAACAGGGAGCTGGCAGCGCTGGAGACGGCGCTGCCGGCCGCTCTGGACAAGCTCAACGTGGGCGGTCGCATGGTGGTCCTGTCCTACCACTCGTTGGAGGACCGGCTCACCAAGCAGGCGCTCGCCGACCGGGTCCGCAGTAAGGGCCCGGTCGACCTCCCGGTCGAACTTCCCGGGTCGGGTCCGACGTTCCGGCTGCTCAGCCGGGGCGCCGAACTCGCCGGGGACGCGGAGGTCGCCGTGAACCCGCGCGCCGCCTCGGTGCGCCTGCGGGCCGCGGAACGACTCGACCCGCGGGCCGGGGAACAGGGGCGGACCGACCGCGAACGGTACCGCCGACGGGTCAAGGCGATGCACCAACCGGGGACGGGGTCGGCCACGGGCTCCACCGGGAGCCCGGAGTCGACGCCGGGGGACGGCAGAGGGACGGACGAAGAGGGGGAGGGAAGATGAACGTTGACAAGCGCGACGGCCGGGACGCGGTCGTCGGGCGGGGTGCACCGCGGTCGGGGGGCCGGACCGCGGCGCAGCGAGCCACACGTGCCGGAACGGCGACGCCGACGGCGGACCGCGCCGTTCGGCAGGGGGAGACTCGCGCCCGGGGGGCGCGCGAGTTCCCGACCCAGGGCAACGCCGCGCTGCGGCCGGAGGAGCGGGTCCGCGCCGCCGGGTCGGGCTCGCCCCGGCTGCGGGTGGCGCCGCCGCCGCCGGTCCGGGTGCCGCGGGCGCCGTTCGCGGCGCTGGTCGTGGTGCTGGTGGTCGGCGGGGTGCTGGGCATCCTGGCGGTGAACACGAAGATCAACGAGAACGCGTTCCGGCTGGAGAAGCTGCAGCAGCAGCAGGCCCGGCTGGACGTCGACGAGCAGCAGCTGCAGAAGAAGATCGACGCGGCCGAGGCGCCGGGCAACCTGACCGCCGAGGCCCGCAAGCTCGGCCTGGTGGAGGCCGGCGACCCGGCGTACATCCGGCTGCCGGACGGCCGGATGATCGGCGTGCCGCAGCCCGCCAACGGGCAGCCGGCGATCACCAGCCAGCAGGGCAACGGGGGATAGCTCCGTGCCATCGAGATCGGATGATCCGCGCCGGGACCCTACGGGCTCCCGGCGCGGTCCGGTTCGTGGCGGCCGGGGGGCCGAGCCGCGTACCGGTGAGCCGGGCGTCGGCGGCATCTCCGACGCGCGGGCGTACACCCCACGGGGCCGGACCATCCGGGAGAGCAGCGAGGACCGCGACGGAGGGCAGCGGCGTACCCCGCGCGCGAACCGCTCCGGCGACCCGTTCCGCCCCGCGTTGCAGGTGCTCGACGGCGGTCGCGTGGGCGCCGGGCGCGGCGGCCGGCGGGAGGCCGCCCCGGCCGGGCGGGCGGGCGTCATCCGTACCGTGCAGGCCCGGCCGAACCGCGGGTCCGACCGCGACTTCGACCTCGACGAGCCGGCGCCGCGCCGTCCGGGTGGGC
>NZ_JBAKHO010000103.1:0-6380 GCF_036902735.1 Micromonospora lacuserhaii
CGTCGAGGGCGAGTGGGACGAGGTGATGGCGGTGGTCAAGCAGGCGGTCGACGTGGTCGCCGCCGCGTTCGCCCGGGCCGGGCTGGACTGGGACGGCGCGGCCGTGGTCACCGCGCACGGGCGGGACCCGGGCCCCGCGCTCAACGCCTGCCGGGCGCTGCCCCTGGTCGCGGTGCTCACCGCGCCCGGCGCCGGGGCGGCCGAGATCGGCGCCGGGCTGGCCGGCTGGTCCCGCCGGCTGGTGGTGGCCGAGCTGCTGGGCACCGCCGCCGAGCGGGTCACCTGGACCACCCCGGAGCAGGCCGCCGGCCGGGCCTGGGCCGACCCGCACGTGCTGCTCAGCCTCGCCCCCGACGGGGCGCCGACCGTCGCGCTGCCGCCCGGCGTCCCGGCCGGGGCCACCGCCTCCGGTGGCCGCCCGACGGTCGGCGGGATGCGCGCCGACGACCAGCCCGCCGCCGCGCCCGCCGGCGGCTGGGCGCTGCCCGAGTCCGCGTACGCCCACCGGAACTCGATGATCACCAAGGCGGAGGTCCGCGCGCTCGCCGTCGCCCGGCTCCGCCCCCGGCTGGGTCGGCTGGTCTGGGACGTCGGCGCGGGCAGCGGGTCCGTCGGCATCGAGTGCGCCCTGCTCGGCGCCGCGGTGATCGCCGTCGAGCGCGACCCGGACGCCCCGATCGCCGCCAACGCCGCGCGGCACGGCGTCGACGTACGCGTCGTCATCGGCGCCGCCCCCGACGCGCTGCGCGGGCTGCCCGACCCGGACGCCGCCTTCGTCGGCGGCGGCGGCACCGACGTGCTCGCCGCGGTGGCGGCCCGCCGCCCCGCCCGGGTGGTGGTCACCCTCGCCGCCCTGGACCGGGTCGCGCCCGCGGTGCGCCTGCTCAGGGACGCCGGCTACACGGTCGAGGGCAGCCAACTCGCCGCCGCCCGCCTCACCGACCTGCCCGGCGGGTCGATCCGGCTCGCCGCCACCAACCCTGTCGTCGTCCTCACCGGGGAGCGCCCGTGACCTCCGTACACCCCGCCGACCCGCCCCGGATCGGGCTGGTCGCGGCCACCGCCGCCGGCCGGCGGCACGCCCGTACCCTCGCCGCCGGCTGGCCGCACGCCCGCCTCGTCGAGGGACCCGGCGTCGCCGACGCGCTGCGCACCGCCTGGGCGGAGTGCGACGCGGTCGTCGCGTTCCTGGCCACCGGGGCGGTGGTCCGGATCCTCGCCCCGTTGCTCGGCGACAAGCGGACCGACCCGGCCGTGGTGGTGGTGGACGAGGCCGCCCGGCACGCGGTCGCGCTGCTCGGCGGGCACGCCGGGGGCGCCAACGCCCTCGCCGCCGAGGTCGGCGCGCTGCTCGACGCCCGGCCGGTGGTCACCACCGCCACCGACGCGGTCGGTCTGCCCGGACTGGACACCCTCGGCTGGCCGGTCGAGGGGGCGGTGGCGGCGGTCTCCCGGGCGATCCTCGACGGCGAGCCCGTCCGGCTGGTTGCCGACGCCACCTGGCCGCTGCCGGCCCTGCCGGAGAACGTCCGCCCCGAGCCGGAGCCCGCCGGTGCCGCCGGGGCGGCCAGCGCCGACCGGGGCTGGCGGCTGCTGGTCACCGACCGGGTGGTGCCGGTCGACGCCCGGACCGCCGTGCTGCGACCGCCGTCCCTGGTCGCCGGGGTCGGTTCGAGCCGGGGCGTACCGGCCGCCGAGGTGGCCGGGCTGCTGCACCGGGCGCTCGCCGACGCGGGGCTGAGCGCGGCGAGCCTGCGCTGCCTGGCCAGCGTCGACCTGAAGGCCGACGAGGCGGGCATCGTGGACAGCGCCCGCGCGCTCGGCGTACCCCTGACGACCCGGACCGCGGCGCAGCTCGCCGCGGTCGACGTGCCACACCCCAGCGAGGTGGTCCGGGCCGCGGTCGGCACCCCGAGCGTCGCGGAGGCCGCGGCCCTGTACGGCGGTGGCACCCTGCTGGTGCCGAAGACCGCCTCGGCGATGGCCACCGTCGCGGTCGCCCGGCACGCCCCGCGCGGCCGGCTGGCCGTGGTCGGGCTGGGCCCCGGCGCGGCCGACCTGCGCACCCCGCGGGCCGTCGCCGAGCTGCGCCGCGCCGCCGTGGTCGTCGGCCTCGACCAGTACGTCGACCAGGTGCGTGACCTGCTCCGGCCGGGCACCCGGGTGCTCGCCAGCGGGCTCGGCGCGGAGGAGGAACGGGCCCGCGCGGCGGTCACCGAGGCCACCGCCGGGCACGCCGTCGCGCTGATCGGCTCCGGCGACGCCGGGGTGTACGCGATGGCCAGCCCGGCGCTGGACCACGCCGACGAGCGGATCGACGTGGTCGGGGTGCCCGGGGTGACCGCTGGGCTGGCGGCGTCCGCGCTGCTCGGCGCGCCGCTCGGGCACGACCACGTCTACCTGAGCCTGTCCGACCTGCACACCCCGTGGGAGGTGATCGCCCGGCGGGTCGCCGCCGCCGCCGAGGGCGACCTGGTGGCGCTGCTCTACAACCCGCGCAGCCGGGCCCGGGACTGGCAGCTCGGCGCCGCGCTGACCACCTTCGCCGCGCACCGGCCGCCCGACACCCCGGTCGGCGTGGTGCGCAACGCCAGCCGCCCCGACGAGCGGGTGCACCTGGCCACCCTGGCCACCCTCGACCCGACGGTGGTCGACATGTACAGCGTGGTGGTGGTCGGCAGCTCGCAGACCCGGATGGTCGCCGGCCGCATGGTCACCCCACGCGGCTACCGGTGGCGCGGATGACCGCCGTCGCGCCCGTGACCATCGACGCCTGCCAGGGCTGCGGCGCCTGCCTGCTCACCTGCCCCACGCACGCGATCCGGCCCGTCCCCGGCGGGCTGGCCGTCCGCGCCGAGGCGTGCACCGGTTGCCTGGAGTGCCTGGAGATCTGCCCGGTCGACGCCATCCGCGTCACCGGTACCGGCGCGGCGCCGCCCGCCGACCACCTTCAATCCGGAGGAGAGCGATGACTTCGACCTCGACCGCTGCCGTGCCCGACGGGCGGTGGAGCCGAGCCGAGCGGGTACGCCTCGGCGGCGTGGTGGCCGCCGTGGCCGCCCTGCACGTCGCCGGCTGGAGCCTCTACCTGTACTTCGGCGACCAGCCCGCCGCCGCCGGCGGGCTGGCCGGCGCGGGCACCCTGGCGTACGTGCTGGGGATGCGGCACGCCTTCGACGCCGACCACATCGCGGCCATCGACGACACCACCCGGCTGATGCTGCTGCGCGGCCGGCGGCCGGTGGGCGTCGGGTTCTTCTTCGCCCTCGGGCACAGCGCGGTGGTGCTGCTGCTGGCCCTGGTGATCGGGCTCGCCTCGGCCAGCATGACCGAGCAGGGCCTGGCCGGGGTCCGCGAGGTCGGCGGCGTGATCGCCGCAGCCACCGCCACCGCGTTCCTGCTGCTGGTGGCGGTGCTCAACGCGGTGGTGCTGGTCGGCCTGGCCCGGCTCTGGCAGCGGCTGCGCGCCGGCACGCTGGACGCGTCCGAACTGGAACTGCTGCTGCTCAACCGGGGGCTGATGAACCGGATCCTCGGCTCGCGGGCCCGCTCCCTGGTCCGCTCCTCCTGGCACATGGCCCCGGTCGGCTTCCTCTTCGGCCTAGGGCTGGAGACCGCCAGCGAGGTCACCCTGCTGTCCCTGTCGGCCAGCACCGCCGCCGCCGGTGGCCTGCCGGTGCTGGCCCTGCTCACCCTGCCGCTGCTCTTCGCCGCCGGGATGTCCGCCATGGACACCGCGGACAGCCTGCTGATGACCCGCGCCTACTCGTGGGCGTACCGGGTCCCGGCCCGGCGGCTCTGGTACAACCTGGCCACCACCGGGATGACCGTGCTGGTCGGCGGGCTGGTCGCCAGCGTCTACCTGGCCGGCCTGCTGGTCGACCGGTTCGGGGTGACCGCCCTGTCCGGGTACGCCTCGATCGCCGACCACTTCGAGCAGCTCGGCTACGCGGTGGTGGGGATCTTCGTGGCCGCCTGGGTCGGCGCGGTGGCGCTCTGGAAGCTGCTCGGCCACGACCGCCGGTACGGGTCGGTGGCGTCGTGAGCGCGAGGAGTGAGCCGGTCCTGCGAGCCCCGCAGTCGCGAACCGGGGTGGCCCGGTGACCCGGGTGGTGCATCCGATCGAGGAGGAGTCCTACCGGATCCTGCGCGGCCGGGTCGACCTGGGCCACCTGCCGCCGCTGACCCGCGCGGTCACCGAGCGGGTGGTGCACGCCAGCGCCGACCTGGCCTACGTCACCGACCTGGTCTGCGACGAGCCGGCGCTGCAACGGGGGCTGGCGGCACTGCGCGCCGGCGCGCCGATCGTCACCGACGTGTGGATGGTCGCCGCCGGCATCACCCGCGCCGGCCGGGAGATCGTCTGCCCGGTCGCCGAGCCGGCCGCCGTCGCGCTCGCCCGCGAGGCCGGGCTGACCCGCTCCGCCGCAGCTGTCCGGATCGCCCTGGGTCGGGTCGGACCGGGCGCGGTCTGGGTGGTCGGCTGCGCGCCGACCGCGCTGGTCGAACTGATCACCCTGGACGCGGCGCCGGCCCTGGTGGTCGGGCTGCCGGTCGGCTTCGTCGGCGCCGCCGAGTCCAAGGCGGCGCTGCGGGCCAGCGGCCTGCCCGCCGTGTCCAACGTCGGTGAGAAGGGCGGCTCGGCGGTCGCCGCCGCCGCCCTGAACGCCCTGCTCTACCTGGAGGAATCATGACCGCGCTGGTCATCGTCGGCCACGGCACCCGCAGCGCCGCCGGGGTCGACCAGTTCGCCGCGCTCGTCGACCGGGTCCGCCGCCGCGCGGCCGGCACGGCCGGCGACGTCGAGGGCGGCTTCATCGAGCTGTCCCGCCCGCCGCTCACCGACGCGGTCGGCGCGCTCGTCGCGCGCGGCCACCGGAACCTGGTGGCGCTGCCGCTGGTGCTGGCCGCCGCCGGGCACGGCAAGGGCGACATCCCGGCCGCGATGGCGCGCGAGCAGGAGCGCCACCCGGGACTGACCTACCGCTACGGCCGCCCGCTCGGCCCGCACCCGCTGCTGCACGCCGCGCTTGAGGCGCGGATCGACGCGGCCCTGGCCGGCGACGACCGGGCCGGCACCTGGGTGGCGCTGATCGGCCGGGGCTCCACCGACCCGGACGCCAACGCGGAGGTCGCCAAGGTGGCCCGGCTGCTCTGGGAGGGCCGGGGCTACGCCGGCGTCGAACCGGGCTTCATCTCGCTCGCCGAGCCGTCCGTGCCGGCGGTGCTGGACCGGCTGCGCCGCCTCGGCGCCCGGCGGATCGTGGTCGCGCCGTACTTCCTCTTCGCCGGGGTCCTGCCGGACCGGATCGTCGCCCAGTCCGGGGACTTCGCCGCCGCCCACCCCGACCTGGACGTCCGGGTGGCCGACCTGATCGGCGACTGCGACGCCCTCGCCGACCTGGTCCTCGAGCGGCACGCGGAGGCGCTGCGCGGGGACATCCGGATGAACTGCGACACCTGCGCGTACCGGGTGCTGATGCCCGGCTTCGCCGACAAGGTGGGGCGGCCGCAGACCCCGCACGACCACCCCGACGACCCGGTCGGCGGCCACCACCACCATCACCATCATCACGAGCCCGCGTTGCGTCCGGGGCAGGTGGCCATCGTGGGTGGCGGCCCCGGCCCCGACGACCTGATCACCGTGCGGGGCAGGGCGATGCTCGACGCCGCCGACGTGGTGGTCGCCGACCGGCTCGCCCCGCAGGGCCTGCTCGCCGGGCTGCGCCCGGGCGTGCTGGTGGTCGACGCGGCGAAGGTGCCCCGGGGCCCGTCGGTCGGTCAGGACACCATCAACGACGCCCTGGTCGACCACGCCCGCGCCGGGAAGCGGGTGGTCCGGCTCAAGGGCGGCGATCCGTACGTCTTCGGTCGCGGCCACGAGGAGGTCCAGGCCTGCGCCGCCGCCGGCGTCGAGACGGTGCTGGTCCCCGGGGTGAGCAGCGCGGTCGCCGCGCCCGCCCTGGCCGGCGTGCCGGTCACCCACCGGGGTGTCGCGCACGACGTCACCGTCGTCTCCGGGCACCTGCCGCCGGAGCATCCCGGGTCGCTGGTGGAGTGGGCGGCGTTGGGCCGGTCCCGGGGGACGCTGGTGCTGCTGATGGCGGTCGACACCATCGGCCGGATCGCCGAGGCGCTGATGGCCGGGGGCCGTGCGGCGGACACCCCGGTGCTGATGGTGCAGGACGCCGGGCACCCCGGGCAGCGGTCGCGGCCGACCACGCTGGACGAGGTGGGCGAGGTGGCCGCCCGGGAGGGCGTCCGGCCGCCGGCGGTCTTCGTTGTCGGGCCGGTGGTGGCCCTCGCCGCGGTCGCGGCGGTCGGCGCGGGCTGAGCCGCCGCGGGCCGGGCCGCCGCGGGCTGAGCTGCCGCCGGCTGGG
>NZ_JBAKHO010000104.1:0-5858 GCF_036902735.1 Micromonospora lacuserhaii
CCGACTTCGGCTGCGACGGGGGCGCGGCCGACCACGGCTGCCCGCGCGGGGTCGGCGGGTCGGCGGTCGGCGCGCCGGTGGGCCGGGCGGCCGGCGGGGTGGTGCCGTCGGGTACGAGGTTCGGGGCGACCAGCGCCGCCGCCGTGGTCACCACCACCAGCGCGGCGACCACCAGCAACGGCCGCCGGCGCGGGGCCGGGGTGGCCGGCCCGTCGGGTTCCGCCGGCGGGAGCGCGGCGGCGGGGGTGGCCAGCGCCGGCAGGGTGACCGTCGGGGCGAGCATGGTGGCCGCCTGCGGGTCGCCGGGGAGCAGCTGGTCCCGCAGCGTCGCGGCCACCTGGTGGGCGGTGGGCCGCGCCCGCGGGTCCTTGGCCAGGCAGCGCAGGACGGTACGGGCCACCGCGGGCGGCAGCCCCGGTACGTCGTCCAGCGACAGCGGTTCCTCCGCCTGCAACGCCGCGCCGAGCTGCTCCCAGGTGTCCGCCGGGTACGGGGGCCGGCCGGTCAGCGTCTCGTAGAGCAGCACGCCGAGGGAGTAGACGTCGGTGGACGGCTGGGCCGGCGCCCCGTCCAGCCGTTCCGGCGCCACGTACGCGGGGGTGCCGAAGGTGCCGCCGTCCTCGTCCTCGTCCGGGGCGCCGACCTGGGTGGCGATGCCGAAGTCCAGCACCTTGGCGCCGACCGGCGTCATCATCACGTTGGCCGGGGTGATGTCCCGGTGCACGATGCCGAGCCGGTGCGCGGCGGCCAGCGCCTCGGCCACCTGGGCGCCCACCTCGACCGCCTGCGGCCAGGGCAGCGGCCCCTCGGTGAGCCGGTGCTCCAGCTCCTCGCCGCTGAGCAGCTCCATCACCACGAACGAGGTGATGGCGCCGTCCGGGGCGAGGGTCTCGCCGTAGTCGTGCACCGAGGTCACGTGCGGGTGCACCAGCTGGGCCGCGGAGCGGGCCTCCTCGCGGACCATGTCCCGGAACCGGGCGTCCGCGGCGAGCGACGGGGCGAGGACCTTGACCGCGACGATCCGGTCGAGCACCTCGTCGCGGGCCCGCCAGATCACCGACATGCCACCGGCCCCGATCCGGTCGATGAGCCGGTACCTGCGGGCCAGCAACCGGCCGGCGTGCAGCGCTGCCATCGGTGATCGCACCTGCCTGGGGATCGGGGGTGGTGTCAGGTTGCAAGAATGTGTCCGTCGTGTCAACGGCCGTCCCCTTCTCCGGTCACCCTCCGTGCCGGTCGGCTCACCGCCCGCCGTCCCGTCCGGCGGTCAGCGGCTGCGCCGGGCGGCCCGGCGGGAACGTGCCAGGATGAGCGACATGAGTGGCGGTCCGGTGGCGTTCGTGCTCGGCGGCGGGGGAGTGCTGGGCGCGGTCGAGGTGGGCATGCTCCGCGCCCTGTTCCGGGCCCGGATCCGGCCGGACATCGTGCTCGGCACCTCGATCGGCGCGGTCAACGGCGCGCTGGTCGCTGCCGACCCGTCCGAGGCGGTCACCGACCGGCTGGTCCGGCTCTGGGCCTCCCCGGAGGCGAGCGAGGTGTACGGCGACTCGGTGGCCCGGCAGCTGCGCCGCTTCGCCGCCCGTACCCACCTGCACTCGCCCCGGCCGCTGCGCAAGCTGCTGGAGGGCGAACTCGGCGTGGACACCACCTTCGCCGACCTGAAGGTGCCGTTCCGCTGCTGCGCCGCCAACATCGAGCGGGCCGCCGAGCACTGGTTCCACAGCGGACCGGTGGTGCCGGCGGTGCTCGCCTCCGCCTCGGTGCCGGGGCTGCTGCCCCCGGCCCGGATCGACGGCCAGCACTACATCGACGGCGGGATCGTCAACTCCATCCCGATCGGCGAGGCGGTCGTGTCGGGCGCCCGGCAGATCTTCGTTCTCCAGGTGGGCCGGATCGAACGGGAGCTGACGCCGCCCCGGCGGCCCTGGGAGATCGCCCAGGTCGCGTTCGAGATCGCCCGCCGGCACCGGTTCGCCCGGGAGATGTCGGCCCTGCCCGACGGGGTGGAGGTGCACGTGCTGCCGACCGGTGGGCTGGAACCCCGCGACGACAGCCCGTGGGCGTACCGGGACATGGCTGCGGTGGGGCGGCGGATCAGCCGCGCGTACACCGCGTCCCGCCGCTATCTTGCGGAGCTGGACCGCTGATGCCGTTGCCACCGTGGTGGTTGCGCCGGCTGCTGATCGCCCCCGGCGTGGTGCTGCTCGCGGTCGCCGTGGTGACCACGGTGCCGGTCTGGGCGCTGCTCGCCCTGGCCGTCTCGCCGTTCGTTCCCGGCCGGTTGCGACCGCTGCGCCTGCTCTGGATCGGCGCGGTCTACCTGGTCTGGGACGCGGCGGCGCTGATCGCGCTCTTCGTGCTCTGGCTCGCCTCCGGCTTCGGCTGGCGCAAGCGGTCGCCGGCCTTCCAACGCGCGCACTACGTGCTCGCCGGCCGCTTCCTCCAGGTGCTCTTCTGGCAGGCCCGGTGGACGCTGCGGCTCAGCATCGACGTGGTCGGCACCGATCCGGACACGGCCCTGCCGGGCCGGCCGGAGCTGGTGCTCTGCCGGCACGCCGGCCCGGGCGACTCGTTCATCCTGATCCACGCCCTGGTCAACTGGTTCCATCGCGAGCCGCGGATCGTGCTCAAGGCCAGCCTCCAGTGGGACCCGGCGATCGACGTACTGCTCAACCGGCTGCCCAACCGGTTCATCGCCCCCGGTGACGGCCGTGACGAGGCGGTCCGACAGATCGCACACCTCGCCACCGACCTGGACGACGACGACGCGTTCGTGATCTTTCCGGAGGGCGGCAACTTCACCCCCGGCCGCCGGTTGCGGGCCATCGCCCGGCTGCGCGCGCTCGGCCTGGAGCGGATGGCGTTGCGCGCCGAGCGGATGCAGCACGTCCTCGCCCCGCAGCCCGGCGGGCTGCTCGCCGCGCTGGAGGCCGCCCCGGACGCCGGGGTGATCTTCGTGGCGCACACCGGGCTGGACCGGATGCTCACCGTCACCGACGTGTGGCGGGAACTGCCGATGGACAAGCGGATCGTGATGCGGTTCTGGTCGGTGCCCCCGGAGGACGTCCCGGTCGACCGGCAGAAGCGCATCGACTGGCTCTTCGACTGGTGGGGCCGGATCGACGCGTGGATCGCCGCCAACCGCGACGGCGTCGCCGGTGACACGGACGCCGGGGCGGACCGCAGCGGGACCGGGCCCGCGTAGGGTCGCTGTGTGGAGCAGATCTGCGTGGTGACGACAGTGGTGGACGCGCGCTCGGTCGCCGACCTGCTGGCGGCCGCGGCGGTCGCCGGGCGACTGGCGGCCTGCGCGCAGGTCGGCGGCCAGGTGGACAGCACCTACTGGTGGCGGTCCGGGGTGGAGACCAGCACCGAGTGGTCCGTGCAGTTCAAGACCACCCCCGACCGGGCCGACGCGCTGGTCGACCAGATCCGCGCCACCCACCCGTACGACGTGCCGGAGATCCTGGTGACCCGGGTCGAATGCGGCGAACCGGCGTACGCGGCCTGGGTGCACGAGAACACCCGCACCTAGGTACGCGCACTCTGGGCCGGGGTTGCGCCGGCCGTGACGATGACCGGGTGGAGAACACCGCCTACCCGTGCCCCGGCTGCGGCGCGCCCGCAGACCTGATCCGCGGCTGCTCCGGCTGCGGCCGGCCGCCGTACCCGCCCGCCGCCGAAGTGGTCCGGCTGGACCGGGAGATCGTCGCGCTCGGCCGGGAGGTGGAGCGGGCCCGCGGGGCGTACCAGGAGGCGTCGGGCCGGCTGCTCGCGGCGCAGCGCCGCCGGGCGGAGCTGGCGGCCCGGGTCCGGGTCGAGGTCCCCACCCGGCAGGCGCCGGCGTCGCCGGTGCCCCGTCCGGTGCCGGCGGCACCCGGCCGGCCAGAGGCCTCCACTTTGACGGTGCAGAGCCTGCTCTTCGTCTTCGGTGGACTGCTGCTCGGCACGGCGGCGATGGTCTTCACCGCCGTCGCCTGGGCCGCCGTCGGGGTGGCCGGCCGGGCGCTGATCCTGGCCGCGTTCACCGCGCTGATGCTGGCCGTGCCGCTGGTCGCGATGCGGCGCGGGTTGCGCGGCACCGCCGAGACGTTCGCCGCGGTGGGGCTGCTGCTGGTGGTGCTCGACGGGTACGCCGCATGGTCGGTGAACCTGTTCGGCGCGGCCGGCTGGCCGGTCACCCGGTACGCCGCGCTGGTCGGGGGGGCCAGCGCGGCGGTCGCCGCCGGGTACGCCCGGCTGAGCCGGCTGACCGTGCCGTGGTTCGCGGCGCTGCTGGTCGCGCAGCCGGTGCTGCCGCTGGCGGCGGTGGCGGCGCGGCCCGGGGCGACGGGCTGGACGCTGGTCCTGCTCGGGGTGGCGCTGCTCGACCTCGGGGTGGTCGTCGCGTTGCGCGGCGCGGCGGGGGCGCGGCACGGGGGGTCGGCGGCCGGCGGGGGGCCGGTCGCCGACCCGCGCGTCGGATCGACGGTGGCCGCCGGGCGGGTGCTGGCCTGGCTCGGCTTCGGCGTCGCGTCCGCGCTCGCCGCCTGCACCGCGCTGGTGCCGCTGGCCTGGGGCCGGGCCGCCGGGCAGCCGCTGCTGGCCGGACTGCCGCTGCTGCTGGTCGGGTTGGTGCTGCTCGGCGCCGCGCGGGTCGCCGGCGGTCCGTTCCCGCAGGTGGCGGCCGGGCTGCTGGTGCCGCTGCTGGCCGCCGCGCTGCTCCGGCCGGTGGCCGAGTTGAGCGCCGGGTTCCTGCTGCTCGCCGCGGGGGTGGTGAGCATCGGGGCGGCCGGCGCGGTCCGGCTGCTGCCGACCCGGTTCCGCTCCGGCCCCCGGGTCGGCGCGTTGGTCGTCACGGGCGTGCTGGCCCAGGTCGGCGTGCTGGCCACCGCGCTGCTCGCCGGTGGCGCGGCGGCCCGGTCGCTGCCCCCGTGGCGGGGCGCGGCGGCCGGCCCCGAGCTGGGCTGGGGGTGGCAGCTTCCGATCACCGTCGCGCTGACCGCGGTAGCGGTAACGCTGCTGCTGCCCAGGGCGGCCCGCCCGGTGGCCACGGTGGTCGGCGTGGCGCTGACCGCGTCCGCGCTGCCGGCCGTCGCGGCCACGCCCTGGCCGGCGGCGCTCGCCCTGGACCTGCTGGCCGGCGCCGGACTGCTGCTGACCGCCCTGCGTCCCGGGCGCCGCGCCCCGACCGCGCTGGCCGGTTCGCTGGCCGGCGGCGTCCTGCTCGGCCACGGGCTGCTCGTCGGACTGGCCACCTCGGGCGGCACGCTGGCGACGCTCGGCGTCGTCCTGGCGGTCGGGCTCGCCGCGCCGGTGGTGGCCCGCCGGGGCAGCGCCGTGCAACAGCGGGCCGCCGGGCTCGCCCTGGTCGCCGGGTTGCTCGCCGTACCGGCCGGGACGGTGGTCGCGCTGCACGCGACCGGATCGCCGTCCTGGTGGCAGCTCCGCGGCGCGCTGGCCGCCGCCGGGCTGCTGCTCGGCGCGCTCCTCGCGGTCCGCCGGATCCGCCCCGACCTCGACGGGTACGCCTCCACCGCGCTCGCCGTCGCGCTGGCCGGGCTCGCCCCCGTGGCGCTGGTCGTACCGGGCCGGGAGCCGGTCGCGCTCTACGCCGCGCTCGCCGCGTTGGCGCTGGCGGTGGCCGACCGCGGGCTCGTCGTCGGGCGGGTGATCGGGGGCGGGTCGGCGGTGCTGGCGGTGCTGGCCGCCGCGCCGGTCAGCGTGGGGGCGCTGGTCTCCCCGTACGGCGGTCCGGTCCTGCCCTGGGCCGGGGTGCCCGCCACGCGGCCCGTGCCCGGCGCGCCAGCCGTGGCCGCCGCCCTGCTGGTGCTGGCGGCCGCCGCCGCCCTGGTCGCCCGGCGGGCCGGCGGTGGCCG
>NZ_JBAKHO010000105.1:0-5732 GCF_036902735.1 Micromonospora lacuserhaii
GCTCCGATCCGACGTGGGGCCGGCCACGGTGGGGTGGGCCGAAGTGTCGGGCGGGGCGGGCTGCGCCGGAGCGTCGGCAGAGGCGGGCGCGGCGGTGCCGGGCTCGGGGGCGAGCGCCAGCCGGGGACGGCGGCGCCGCCGTCCGGAGCCGCCGTGCCCGGTGCCGTACCCGATGAGGACGTTGCCGGATCCGGCCCGCTCCTCCTCCCGGTAGGTGGCGTGCCCGGCGGGCTCGTCGCCCTCCAGCGGCGCGATGGTGATCAGCGGCTGGCCGACCGGACGGACCTCACCCGCCGCGCCGTGCAGGGTGACGACCCGGCCGGCGTACGGGCAGGGCACGTCGACGACGGCCTTGGCGGTCTCCACCTCGACCACGCTCTGGTCCACCGTGACCACGTCGCCGACGGCGACCCGCCACTCGACGATCTCCGCCTCGCTCAACCCCTCGCCCAGGTCGGGCAGGAGGAAGACCCGGGTTCCGTCCACTGTGGTCATGCCGCGCTCCCCTGCGACAGCCAGCGGGTGTCCGGCTGGTCGTCCCACTGGAGCCGGGCGACCGTGTCGAGCACCCGGTCCACCGACGGGAGGTGGGTGTGCTCCAGCATCGGCGCCGGGTAGGGGATGTCCAGGCCGGAAACCCGCAGCACCGGGGCGTGCAGGGCGTGGAAACAGCGCTCCTGCACCCGGGCGGCGATCTCCGCGCCGACGCCGGCGAAGCCCTGCGCCTCCTGGATCACCACGCACCGGCCGGTCTTGCGGACCGAGGCGGCGACGGTGGCGTCGTCGAACGGCACGATGGTGCGCACGTCGACGACCTCGAGGTCCCAGCCCTCCTCGCGGGCCGCCTCGGCGGCTTCGAGGGCGACCGGCACCGCCGGGCCGTACGCGACGAGGGTGGCGTCGGTGCCGGGCCGGCGGACGACCGCGGTGCCGAACGGCGCGGTGGCCGCGGGCAGTTCCGCCTCGGCGCTGGAGAAGTAGAGCTTCTTGGGCTCCATGAAGACGACCGGGTCGGGGTCGGCGATCGCCTCGCGCAGCAGGGAGTACGCGTCCTCCACGGTCGCCGGGGTGACCACCTTCAGGCCCGGGGTGTGCGCGTAGTACGCCTCGGACGAGTCACAGTGGTGCTCGACCCCGCCGATGCCGCCGGCGTAGGGGACCCGGATGACGATCGGCACGCTCAGCGCGCCCCGGGTGCGGTTGCGCAGCTTCGCCACGTGCGAGGCGATCTGCTCGAACGCCGGGTACGCGAACGCGTCGAACTGCATCTCGACCACCGGCCGCAGACCGGACATGGCCAGCCCGACGGCGAAGCCGACGATGCCGGCCTCGGCGAGCGGGGTGTCGAAGCAGCGCTTGTCCCCGAACCGGGCCTGGAGCCCGTCGGTGATCCGGAAGACGCCGCCGAGCTGCCCGACGTCCTCACCGAAGACGACCACCCGGTCGTCGTCGAGCATCGCGTCGGCGAGCGCGGCGTTGAGCGCTTTCGCCATGGTCATGGTGCCCATCAGGCGTCCCCCTCCTCGTCGCGGGCGGCGGCCAGCTCGGCGCGGACCTGCTCGCGCTGCTCGACCAGCTGCGGGGTCGGCTCGGCGTAGATGTGGTCGAAGAGGCTGAGCGGGTCGACCGTGGGCTGGACGTGCATCCGCTCGCGCAGGTCGGCGGCGTACGCCTCGGCCTCCGCGGCGATCGCGGCGACGTCGGAGTCGTCGAGCGCGCCGCGGTTGCGCAGGTACGTCTCCAGCCGGGCCACCGGGTCCCGGTCCCGCCACGCCTCCACCTCGTCGGGGTCGCGGTAGCGGCTGGCGTCGTCGGCGTTGGTGTGCGCCTCCATCCGGTAGGTGTGCGCCTCCACCAGGAAGGGGCCGTGGCCGGCGCGGGCGTGCGCGACCGCGCGGGTGAGCACGGCGAGCACGGCCACCGGGTCGTTGCCGTCGACCTGCTCGCTGGGCACCCCGTAGCCGACGCCCTTGTAGGCCAGGCTCGGCGCGGCGGTCTGCCGGGACAGCGGGACGCTGATCGCGTACTTGTTGTTCTGCACGAAGTAGACCACCGGGGCCTTGAAGACCGCGGCGAAGTTGAGCCCCTCGTGGAAGTCGCCCTCGCTGGTGGCGCCGTCGCCGATGAAGGCCAGCGCCACGGTGTCCCGCCCCTGGTACGCCTCGCCGTAGGAGAGGCCGGCGGCGTGCACGCACTGGGTGGCCAGTGGGGTGCACTGCGGTGCGGTGTGCACCTGCGCCGGGTTGTAGCCGCAGTGCCAGTCGCCGCGCAGCAGGGTGAGCACCTCGACCGGGTCGATGCCCCGGCTGACCAGCGCCATCGACTCCCGGTAGGTGGGGAAGACCCAGTCGGTGTCCTGGACGGCGAGCACCGCCCCGACCTGGCAGGCCTCCTGGCCGCGCGAGGAGGGGTAGACGGCGAGCCGGCCCTGCTTGGTCAGCGCGGTGGCCTGCACGTCGAAGCGACGGCCGACGATCATCCGGCGGTACATCTCGCGCAGCGCCTCGACGGGCGGCTCGGGGTAGTCGTCGCGGGGCGGCAGCAGGGTGCCGTCCGGGTCGAGCAGGCGGACCGGCTCGGCGTCCGGCAGCAGGCCGCCGGTGGGGTCGGGTGCGGCGGCCGGGGTGGCCGGCCGGCGGGTACGCGGGGATGCCCTGCGGACCGCCTGGGGTGTGGTCGTCACGGCGGGGACCTCCTGGACGTGTGGTGGCCCTATGCTCCTGCTGTCGGATGATTGACTCAAGATCCCCGGTGAACGTGGGACGAATGGCCTCCGGAGGAGGACGACATGAGCCAGGAGACCACCCCGGGCCCGGGCGCGCCCGGCGGAACGGGACGTTCGGCCGGTCCGCTGGACGAGGTGGACCGGCGGATCCTGCACGAGCTGGCCCGGGACGGCCGAATGTCCGTCCGGACCCTCGCCGAACGGGTGCACGTCTCGCGCACCAACGCGTACGCCCGGGTCGAGCGGCTGCTGCGCGACGGTGTGATCACCGGCTTCCGGGCGATGGTGGCGCCGGAGCCGGCCGGGCTGGACACCTCGGCGTACATCTCGCTGACCATTGAGCAGAACACCTGGCGGGAGGTGTCGGCGGAGCTGGCCCAGGTCCGCTACATCGAACACGTCGCGCTGCTCAGCGGCGAACACGACGTCCTCGCCCTGGTCCGCGCGCCGGACAACGCCACCCTGCGCGACGTGGTGCTCAACCGGGTGCAGAGCATCGCCGGGGTGCTGTCGACCCGTACCTGGCTGGTCTTCGAGGAGTTCGACGGCGCGCAGAGCCCCTGGCAGTGACCGCTCAGCGCTCCGGCGGGGCCTCCAGCCCCTCCCGGTCGGCCAGCTCCAGCAGCGGCTCCAGGGAGAACCGCCGCTCGTCCAGCCCGGCGTGCGGGTCGCCGCGCTCGGCGAACCGGGCCGGCATGCTCACCACGTCGAAGTCCTCCGGGCGTGCGTCGTCCAGCTCCGACCAGTCCAGCGGTGCGGAGACCAGCGCGGCCGGCGTCGGCCGGATCGAGTACGCCGAGGTCACGGTGTGGTCCCGGGCCATCTGGTTGTAGTCGACGAAGACCGGCTTGTCCCGCTGCTCCCGCCACCAGGTGGTGGTGACCAGCTCCGGCAGCCGACGCTGCATCTCCAGGCCCAGTGCCAGCACCGCCCGCCGGCAGTCGCCGAAGCTCCACCGCGGCTCGATCGACAGGTAGACGTGCAGGCCGCGCCCGCCGGTGGTCTTCGGGTAGCCGACCAGCCCCAGCTCGTCGAGGAAGGCCCGCACCTCGTGCGCGACCGGCACCACCTGGTCGAACCCGACACCGGGCATCGGGTCGAGGTCGATGCGGAGCTGGTCGGGGTGCTCCACGTCGGCCGCGGACACCGGCCAGGGGTGGAACCGCAGGGTGCCCAGGTTGGCCGCCCAGATCACCACGGCCAGCTCGCTCGGCGCCACCTCGTCGGCGGTCCGCCCGCTGGGGAAGGTGATGTGCGCGGTGCGTACCCACTCGGGGGCGCCCGCGGGCAGCCGCTTCTGGTAGAAGGCGTCCCCCCGGTTGTCCTGCCGGGTGCCGATCTTCGCGCCCTCGAACACCCCACGCGGCCAGCGTTCCAGCATGGTCGGGCGGTCCCGCAGCGCGCGCAGGATGCCGTCGCCGACCGCCAGGAAGTAGCGGACCACGTCCAACTTGGTCAGGCCGCGCTCGGGGAAGTAGGGCTTGTCGGGACTGGAGACCCGGACCAGCCGCTCCCCCACCCGGATCTCCTCGGCCGCCGTCGCCACGTCTCACACGGTAGCGGCAGCGGCCGATACCCGGGACTCCGACGCGACGACCCGCGGCCTGCGCTTCTAAGCTGCGGCCATGGCGACGTACCTGGACGTGCACCCGGAGAACCCGCAACCACGGACGATCAGCCGGGTGGTCGACCTCCTGCGCTCCGACGGGCTGATCGCCTACCCGACCGACTCGTGCTTCGCGCTCGGCTGCCGGATGGGCAACCGGGACGGCCTCGACCGGATCAGGGAGATCCGGCACCTGGACAGCCGGCACCACTTCACCCTGGTGTGCCGGGACTTCGCGCAGCTCGGCCAGTTGGTCCAGATCAACAACGCGCTGTTCCGGTCGATCAAGGCGGCGACTCCCGGCAGCTACACCTTCATCCTGCCCGCCACGAAGGAGGTGCCACGCCGGCTGCTGCACCCGAAGAAGAAGACCGTGGGGGTCCGGATCCCCGACCATGCGGTGGCGCAGGCCCTGCTGGCGGAGCTGGGCGAGCCGCTGGTGTCGAGCACCCTGCTGCTGCCCGGCGAGGAGGAACCGATGACCCAGGGCTGGGAGATCAAGGAACGGTTGGACCACCAGCTCGACGCGGTGATCGACTCCGGGGAGTGCGGCACCGTGCCCACCACCGTGGTCGACTTCTCCTCCGACGAGCCGGAGATCGTCCGGCGGGGCGCCGGGGACCCGTCCCGGTTCGAGTAGGGCCGCAGGCACGGTCGCGCGGGTGACTCAGGACGCCCCGTCCTCCGGCGGCAACGGCAGCGGCTCCGCGACCGTGCCGCCGGCCCCGCGGGCTGAGTGCTCGGGCGGCGGCCGGTGGGCGTCCGGGGTTCGGCTGTGCAGCCGGCCCACCCCCGCCGGTCCGTTGCGGCGAGCCACCTCGCAGGTCACCAGGTGGATCGGTGGCGGCGGCGCGACGAACCGCCCCGGCCCCCAGCGCACCCAGAGCGCGACCCGGCCGGCCGCGGCCTCCGCCGCCAGCTTCTCCCAGGTACGCCGCCGGTCGGTGTGGTCGACCTCGACGACGACGGGCGGCCCGTCGGGTCGGGCACACGCCACGTCCAGCACCGACTGACGATCGGAGAGCGGCGGCGGCAACGGCAGCACGCTCGGCGCGCGACGGTAGACCCGCCAGCCCTGCTCACCGGCCCAGCCGGCCACGGATTCGATGACCCGGGCCGTCACCGCGTCGGCGGGCAGGTCGACGAAGCTCAGCCGGGCCAGAGCGCGCCCGAGCGACTCCGCCAGCCGCTCGCCGTCCGCCGTGCCGTCCACCGGGGCAGGGTAGCCGCTCACCAGTCCGGCCCGCGGCTCACCGGGCCTCGGCGGTCACCAGCAGCCGGAGCTGCGCGTCGACCCACGCCCGGACCGCCGCGTCGCCCGGCGCCGGGCCGAGCGTCCCGGCGAGGTCGCGCAACGCCGCCCCGCACCGCTCCAGCCCGGTCGCGGCCAGCGCCGCGCCC
>NZ_JBAKHO010000106.1:0-5598 GCF_036902735.1 Micromonospora lacuserhaii
GGTCCCGGGTCCCCGCCGGGCGGCCCGGCGCGCTGCACCTGCCGGCGACGCTGCGGGCCGCCGCGCCCCGGCAGGCCGGCCGGGGCCGGGTCGACGGGCCGGTCCGGTTGCGCCCCGACGACCTGCGCGAGGCGGTCCGCGAGGGGCGCGAGGGCAACCTGGTGCTCTTCGTCGTCGACACCAGCGGGTCGATGGGCGCCCGGACCCGGATGTCCGCCGTCAAGGGGGCGGTGCTCGCCCTGCTCACCGACGCCTACCAGCGTCGGGACAAGGTCGCCGTGATCGCCTTCCGGGGTGCCGGCGCGCGGACCCTGCTGCCGGCCACCTCCTCCGTGCTGGCCGCCTCCACCCGGCTGGCCGAGCTGCCCACCGGCGGGCGCACCCCGCTCGCCGAGGGGCTGCTCGCCGCCGCCGACCTGCTCCGGGTGGAACGGCTGCGCGACCCGCGCCGCCGCCCGCTGGTGCTGGTCGTCACCGACGGCCGGGCCACCGCCGGCCACCGCCCGCTGGACCGGGCCGCCCGCGCCGCGGCCGTGCTGCACGGCACCGGCGCACCCTGCGTCGTCGTCGACTGCGAGTCCGGGCCGGTCCGCCTCGGCCTGGCCCGCCGGCTGGCCGGGCAGTTGCGCGCCGACCACCACCCCCTCGACCGGGTCACCACCGACCCGCTCGTCCACCTCGCCACCCCGGACAGGAGCGTCGCCTGATGCCGCAGGGAAAGCCTTCGCAGGTACCCGCCGACGGATTGACCACCCGGCAGCGGCGGCACCGACCGCTGACCATCGTCCACACCGGGCAGATGAAGGGAAAGTCGACGGCGGCGTTCGGGCTGGCCCTGCGCGCGTGGACCGCCGGGCTGCCGGTCGGGGTGTTCCAGTTCGTCAAGAGCGCCAAATGGCGGGTGGGCGAGGAGAACGCCTTCCGCGCCCTCGGCGAGGTCCACGAGCGCACCGGGCAGGGCGCCCCGGTGGCCTGGCACAAGATGGGCGAGGGCTGGTCCTGGATCCAGCGCGGCGGCGAGGCCGACCACGCCGCCGACGCCCTGGAGGGCTGGCGGCAGATCCAGCGCGACCTGGCCGCGCAGCGCTACGGCCTCTACGTCCTCGACGAGTTCACCTACCCGATGAAGTGGGGCTGGGTGGACACCGACGAGGTGGTCGCCACCCTGGCCGACCGGCCGGGCTTTCAGCACGTGGTGATCACCGGCCGGGACGCCGACCCCCGGCTGGTCGAGGCCGCCGACCTGGTCGCCGAGCTGACCAAGGTGAAGCACCCGATGGACGCCGGCCAGAAGGGCCAGCGGGGGATCGAATGGTGACCCCCGGCCGTCGCCGCGACCCGCGCCGCTCCGACGGCCGCACCGCGCCGGCCGCCCGTCCCACCCCGCCGGAGTCCGCCCCCGGCGAGGCGTGGGCGCTGCCCCGGCTGGTGGTGGCCGCCCCGGCCAGCGGGCACGGCAAGACCACCGTGACGACCGGGCTGCTCGCCGCGCTGCGCCGCCGCGGGCTGACCGTCAGCCCGCACAAGGTCGGCCCGGACTACATCGACCCCGGCTACCACGCCCTCGCCGCCGGCCGGCCCGGCCGCAACCTCGACCCGTGGCTGGTCGGCGAGGACCGGATCGCGCCGCTGCTGCGGCACGGCGCCAGCGTCCCCACCCCCGCCGACGTCGCCGTCGTCGAGGGGGTGATGGGGCTGCACGACGGCGCGGTCGGCCGCGGGGCGTACGCCTCCACCGCGCACGTCGCCCGGCTGATCGCCGCGCCGGTGCTGCTGGTGCTCGACACCACCGCGCAGGGCCGCTCGGCCGCCGCGCTGGTGCTCGGCATGCGCGCCTTCGACCCGGGGGTGCGGATCGGCGGGGTGATCCTCAACCGGGTCGGCTCGCCCCGGCACGAACGGCTGCTGCGCGACGCGCTCGCCGAGGTGGGCGTGCCGGTGCTCGGGGCGGTCACCCGCGCCGCCGAGGTCGCCGCGCCGTCGCGGCACCTCGGGCTGGTGCCGGTCGCCGAGCGGGCGCCGGAGTCCCTCGCCGTCGTCGCCGCGCTCGCCGAGCTGGTCGAGTCCACCGTGGACCTGGACGCGGTGCTCGAGCTGGCCGGCACCGCGCCGCCGCTGACCGCCCCGGCGTGGGATCCGGTCGCCGCCGTCGGTGGGCCCGCCGGGGGGACCCGCCCGGTCGTCGCGGTCGCCGGTGGTCCGGCCTTCACCTTCTCGTACGCCGAGACCGCCGAGCTGCTCGCCGCGGCCGGCGCGGACGTGGTGACCGTCGACCCGCTGCGCGACCCGGCCCTGCCCGCCGGCACCCGGGCCGTGGTGATCGGCGGCGGCTTCCCCGAGGTGCATGCCGACGCGCTCGCCGGGAACACCGCGCTCCGCGCCGAACTGGCCGGCTTCGACGGCCCGATCGTGGCCGAGTGCGCCGGCCTGCTCTACCTGGGCCGCTCCCTCGACGGGGTGCCGATGTGCGGGCGGCTCGACCACACCGCCGCGATGACCGGCCGGCTCACCCTCGGCTACCGCGACGCGGTCGCCGTCACCGACAGCCCGGCGCACCCCGCCGGCCAGCCGGTGCGCGGACACGAGTTCCACCGCACCGCCACCGACCCGGGGCACGGCGACCGGCCCGCCTGGCGCTTCGACGGCGCCGAGCACGGCTTCGTCGACGACCGGGTGCACGCCTCCTACCTGCACACCCACTGGGCCGGCCAGCCGTCGGCCGCCCGCCGGCTGGTCGAGGCGGCGAGCCGGTGAGCGCCGTCCTCACCGGGGTCGGGGTCGGGCCGGGCGACCCGGAGCTGCTCACCCTGAAGGCGGTCCGGGTGCTGGGCGAGGCCGACGTGGTCTTCGTACCCGTGATGGACCGGTTCGCCGCGGCCGGCGACGCGCCCCCGGGCCGGGCCGAGTCCACCGTGCTCGCGCACGTGGCGGCGGACCGGCTGCGCCGGCTGCCCTTCGCCCTCGACGACCGGGGCGGGGTGACCGCCCGCCGCGAGCGGGCCTGGGACGCCGCCGCCCGCGCGGTGGTCGAGGTGGTCGACGGCGGGGCCCGGGCGGTCGCGTTCGCCACCATCGGCGACCCGAACGTCTACTCCACCTTCGGCTACCTCGCTCACGGCGTCCGCGCGGCGCGCCCGCAGGTCGAGGTCCGCACGGTGCCCGGCGTCACCGCCATGCAGGAGCTGTCGGCCCGCAGCGGCGTCCCGCTCTGCGAGGGGCGCGAGCCGCTGACCCTGCTCCCGGCCACCGCCGGCCTGGCGCTCTTCGCCGACGCGCTCGCCGGCCCCGGCACGGTCGTCGCCTACAAGGGCTGGCGGCGGCACCCGGAGCTGGTCGGTGAGCTGCGCCGGCAGGGCCGGCTCGGCGACGCCGTGCTCGGCCGCGCGCTCGGCCTGCCCGGCGAGCGGGTCGGGCCGGTGGATGCCGCCGACGACGACCTGCCGTACCTGTCGACGCTGCTGGTCCCGGCCCAACGGGACCGGCGGGGAGGAAAGCTGTGACCGGAAAAGTGTGGTTCGTCGGGGCCGGGCCGGGCGCGGCCGACCTGCTCACCCTGCGCGCCGCCCGGGTGATCGCCGAGGCCGACGTGGTGATCTGGGCGGCCAGCCTGGTGCACGCCGACGTGCTCGCCCACGCCCGCCCCGACGCGGAGATCGTCGACTCGTCGCAGCTGCCCATCGAGGGGGTGCTGCCGCTCTACCGGCGGGCCGCCGCCGAGGGGCTGACCGTGGCCCGGATCCACTCCGGCGACCCGGCGCTCTGGGGTGCGGTGCAGGAACAGCTCGACCTGTGCCGGGCGCTCGACCTGGCGGTGGAGATCGTGCCCGGGGTCTCCTCGTTCACCGCCGTGGCGGCGATCGTCGGCCGGGAGCTGACCATCCCCGAGGTGGCCCAGTCGGTGATCCTCACCCGCCTCGAGGGCGGCAAGACGCCGATGCCGGCGGGGGAGCGGGTCCGCGACTTCGCCCGGCACGGCACCACCATGGCGCTCTTCCTCTCCGCCGCCCGCTCCGGGCAGGCGCAGGCGGAGCTGCTCGCCGGCGGCTACCCGGCGGACACCCCGGTGGTGGTGGCGTACCAGGCGACCTGGCCGGACGAGCTGGTGGTCCGCTGCGCGCTCGGCGAGCTGGAGGCCACCGTCAAGCAGCACCGGCTCTGGAAACACACCCTCTTCCTGGTCGGTCCGGCGCTCGCCGCCACCGGCACCCGCTCGCACCTGTACCACCCCGGGCACTTCCACACCTTCCGCAGGGCCGAGCCGACCGCCCGCGCCGAACTGCGCCGCGCCCGCACCACCGGAGCGGGGGACGGCCCGCGATGACGTACGCCGAGCCGCCGCTGCGCGAGCCGGACCTGCCGCGTACCGCGAAGGTCCGGCCCACCGCGCTGCGCACCGGCTGGACCACCGGCGCGTGCGCGACGGCGGCGGCCAAGGCGGCGGTGACCGCGCTGGTCACCGGCGTGCCGCAGCACGAGGTGGAGATCGGGCTGCCGGCCGGTCGGCGGGTCACCTTCGCGGTGGCCCGCTGCGACCTGGATCCCGCGCGGCGGGCCGAGGCGGTGGTGGTCAAGGACGCCGGCGACGACCCGGACGTCACCCACGGCGCGGAGCTGACCGCCACCGTGGACTGGCGGGACCCACCCGGGCTGCGGCTCGACGGCGGGCCCGGCGTCGGCACGGTCACCAGGCCGGGGCTCGGCCTGGCCGTGGGTGGGCCGGCGATCAACGAGACCCCGCGCCGGATGATCGGCCAGGCCGTCGCCGAGGTGGTCGACCTGACCGAGGTCGGCGTCCGGGTGGTGATCAGCGTGCCGCGCGGCGAGCTGATGGCCCGCAAGACCACCAACCGGCGGCTCGGCATCATCGGCGGCATCTCCATCCTCGGCACGACCGGGATCGTCCGGCCGTTCTCCACCGCCTCCTGGCGGGCCAGCGTGGTGCAGGCGGTGCACGTGATGGCCGCGCAGGGGGAGCGGACCGTGGTGCTCTGCACGGGTGGGCGTACCGAGCGGGCCGCCCGGGCGCTCCTGCCCGAGCTGCCCGAGGTCTGCTTCGTCGAGGTGGGCGACTTCACCGGAGCGGCGGTCACCGCCGCGGTCGGTGACGGGATGACCGGGGTGGTCTTCGTCGGGATGGCCGGCAAGCTGGCCAAGCTCGCCGCCGGCATCCTGATGACCCACTACACCCGGTCCAGGGTGGACCTCTCGCTGCTCGGCGCGGTCACCGCCGAGGCCGGCGGCGACGCCGACCTGGTCGCGGCGGTCGCGGCGGCGAACACCGGGCGGCACGCGTACGAGCTGTGGGAGGCCGCCGGGCTGCTCGGCCCCGCCGGTGACCTGCTCTGCCAGCGGGTCCGCCAGGTGCTGCGCCGCTTCGCCGGTGCGGCGGTCGACGTGGACGTGGCCATGGTGGACTTCGCCGGCGCCCGGGTCGTCGCCTCCTCGGGCCGGTGGGCGGCATGACCGCGCTGCCGCCGCCCACCGCCGGGGCGGTCCCGACCACGCCGCTGACCGTGCTGGGGATGGACGCCGCCGGCCGGCCGCCCGGCCCGGAGGCGGGGACCGCGCTGGCCGCCGCCCGGCTGGTCGTCGGCGCGG
>NZ_JBAKHO010000107.1:0-3399 GCF_036902735.1 Micromonospora lacuserhaii
TTGTCCGGCGGCGTCCTACTCTCCCACACCCTCCCGAGTGCAGTACCATCGGCGCTGGAGGGCTTAGCTTCCGGGTTCGGAATGTTACCGGGCGTTTCCCCTCCGCCATGACCGCCGTAACTCTATCGACTTGACAAACAACCCCACACACACTCGTGTGGTTGATTGTTCGTTTGTCGGGAGTTGCACAGTGGACGCGTAGCAGCTTCGTAGTCAAGTCCTCGGCCTATTAGTACCGGTCAACTGAACCCGTTACCGGGCTTACATTTCCGGCCTATCAACCCAGTCGTCTAGCTGGGGGCCTTACCCATCCGAAGATGGTGGGATACCTCATCTTGAAGCAGGCTTCCCGCTTAGATGCTTTCAGCGGTTATCCCTTCCGAACGTAGCTAACCAGCCGTGCCCCTGGCGGGACAACTGGCACACCAGAGGTTCGTCCGTCCCGGTCCTCTCGTACTAGGGACAGCCCTTCTCAAGTATCCTACGCGCACGGCGGATAGGGACCGAACTGTCTCACGACGTTCTAAACCCAGCTCGCGTACCGCTTTAATGGGCGAACAGCCCAACCCTTGGGACCTGCTACAGCCCCAGGATGCGACGAGCCGACATCGAGGTGCCAAACCATCCCGTCGATATGGACTCTTGGGGAAGATCAGCCTGTTATCCCCGGGGTACCTTTTATCCGTTGAGCGACACCGCTTCCACATGCCAGTGCCGGATCACTAGTCCCGACTTTCGTCCCTGCTCGACCTGTCAGTCTCACAGTCAAGCTCCCTTGTGTACTTGCACTCAACACCTGATTGCCAACCAGGCTGAGGGAACCTTTGGGCGCCTCCGTTACCTTTTAGGAGGCAACCGCCCCAGTTAAACTACCCACCAGACACTGTCCCTGAACCGGATAACGGTCCGAAGTTAGATACCCAAATCAACCAGAGTGGTATTTCAAGATTGCCTCCACCCATACTGGCGTATGGACTTCACCGGCTCCCACCTATCCTACACAAGCTAATTCGGATACCAATGTCAAGCTATAGTAAAGGTCCCGGGGTCTTTCCGTCCTGCCGCGCGTAACGAGCATCTTTACTCGTAATGCAATTTCGCCGGGCCTGTGGTTGAGACAGTGGGGAAGTCGTTACGCCATTCGTGCAGGTCGGAACTTACCCGACAAGGAATTTCGCTACCTTAGGATGGTTATAGTTACCACCGCCGTTTACTGGCGCTTAAGTTCTCCGCTTCGCCCCGAAGAGCTAACAGGTCCCCTTAACGTTCCAGCACCGGGCAGGCGTCAGTCCATATACATCGAATTACTTCTTCGCATGGACCTGTGTTTTTAGTAAACAGTCGCTTCCCCCTGCTCTCTGCGGCCATACAACGCTCCACCCGCGTGGGGCTTCACGTCTCCGGCCCCCCTTCTCCCTAAGTTACGGGGGCAATTTGCCGAGTTCCTTAACCACAGTTCGCCCGATCGCCTCGGTATTCTCTACCTGACCACCTGTGTCGGTTTGGGGTACGGGCCGCTAAGAACTCGCTAGAGGCTTTTCTCGGCAGCATAGGATCACTGACTTCACCTGAATCGGCTCGGCATCACGTCTCAGCCTTCATGCACCACGGATTTGCCTATGGTGCGGCCTACACGCTTACCCCGGCACAACCACCGGCCGGGCTCAGCTACCTTCCTGCGTCACCCCATCGCTTGACTACTACCCGCCAGGTTCCCACGCTCCCCACACTCGGTCCGAAGACCTCACGCGGTTCGGGTGGTTAGCACAACGAGGTTCGTCAGGGTCGCTCTTTCGCGGGTACGGGAATATCAACCCGTTGTCCATCGACTACGCCTCTCGGCCTCGCCTTAGGTCCCGACTCACCCAGGGCGGATTAGCCTGGCCCTGGAACCCTTGGTCATCCGGCGGAAGGGTTTCTCACCCTTCTTTCGCTACTCATGCCTGCATTCTCACTCGTGCCGCGTCCACAACTGGGTCACCCCGCTGCTTCACCCGCGGCACGACGCTCCCCTACCCATCCACACACCTGCACAAGGAATCAAGTCCCAGCGAGGTTGAAATGTGAATGCCACAGCTTCGGCGGTGTGCTTGAGCCCCGCTACATTGTCGGCGCGGAACCACTTGACCAGTGAGCTATTACGCACTCTTTAAAGGGTGGCTGCTTCTAAGCCAACCTCCTGGTTGTCTATGCGACCCCACATCCTTTTCCACTTAGCACACGCTTAGGGGCCTTAGCTGGTGATCTGGGCTGTTTCCCTCTCGACTACGAAGCTTATCCCCCGCAGTCTCACTGCCGCGCTCTCACTTACCGGCATTCGGAGTTTGGCTGATTTCGGTAAGCTTGTGGGCCCCCTAGACCATCCAGTGCTCTACCTCCGGCAAGAAACACGCGACGCTGCACCTAAATGCATTTCGGGGAGAACCAGCTATCACGGAGTTTGATTGGCCTTTCACCCCTAACCACAGGTCATCCCCCAACTTTTCAACGTTGGTGGGTTCGGCCCTCCACGCGGTCTTACCCGCGCTTCAGCCTGCCCATGGCTAGATCACTCCGCTTCGGGTCTAGGACACGCGACTGAATCGCCCTATTCAGACTCGCTTTCGCTACGGCTCCCCCTCACGGGTTAACCTCGCCACATGCCACTAACTCGCAGGCTCATTCTTCAAAAGGCACGCCGTCACCCCGCAAGGCTCCGACGGATTGTAGGCGAACGGTTTCAGGTACTATTTCACTCCCCTCCCGGGGTACTTTTCACCATTCCCTCACGGTACTTGTCCGCTATCGGTCACCAGGAAGTATTTAGGCTTACCAGGTGGTCCTGGCAGATTCACGGCAGATTTCAGGGGTCCGCCGCTACTCGGGAACACCCACAGAAGGTCAGCAACTTTCACCTACCGGACTATCACCGACTACGGTTGGCTTTTCCACACCATTCGGCTAGCCACTGACTTTGTAACTCCTCGAACGAGTGTCAGCTCGTCCAGCGGGGTCCCACAACCCCGACCACGCAACCCCTGACAGGTATCACACGCAGCCGGTTTAGCCTCGATCCGCTTTCGCTCGCCACTACTCACGGAATCACTAAATTGTTTTCTCTTCCTACGGGTACTGAGATGTTTCACTTCCCCGCGTTCCCCCCATACACCCTATGTGTTCAGGTGCAGGTGACATCACATGACTGATGCCGGGTTTCCCCATTCGGACACCCTGGGATCACAGCTTGGTTGACAGCTCCCCCAGGCCTATCGCGGCCTCCCACGTCCTTCATCGGCTCCTGGTGCCAAGGCATCCACCGTTCGCCCTTGACAACTTGACCACAAAGATGCTCGCGTCCACTGTGCAATTCTCAACAAACGACCAACCCACAACCAGAAACACCCCACACCAAAACCCGAC
>NZ_JBAKHO010000109.1:0-4966 GCF_036902735.1 Micromonospora lacuserhaii
TTGGCCTCCGACTTGCCGCCGGCCCAGCCCCTGCCGCAGCCCCGACCGCCGGCCGGCGCGCCCGGCCAGACCCGCGGTGCGGCCGCCGTGCCGTCGGCACCGGGCCGCCCCGTCGGGTACGCCCCGGCGGTGACGAACGCCGCTCCGGCGCGTCGTTCCAGGTCAGGGATGGTGACCATCGCCATTCTGCTGGCCGTACTGGTTCTGGTCTGCTCCGGCGTGGTTTCCTACAGGGCGCGGAAGGATGCGGGAGCCGGTGATCCCGGCGCGTACCGGCCGCTGGGTGTTCCGTCCGGCGCGGTGAGCGCGGGCGGACGCGACGATCTGGCCCGGACGTCGTACCGTCGGGTGGTATGGCTCCGAACGGGTGGCGGCGAGACGACGACGAGCGAAGGACGACGAACGCGATGACAGCGCAGGCCCGCCTGCTCGGTGGCCGATATCAGGTCGGCGAGCTGCTCGGCTACGGCGGCATGGCCGAGGTGCACCGCGGTCGTGACCTTCGGCTCGGGCGGGACGTCGCGATCAAGATGCTCCGCGCCGACCTCGCCCGGGACGCCACATTCCAGATGCGGTTCCGTCGCGAGGCGCAGAACGCCGCCTCGCTGAACCACCCGGCGATCGTGGCCGTCTACGACACCGGCGAGGAGACCGCCCCGACCGGCGAGACCCTGCCGTTCATCGTGATGGAGTTCGTCAACGGGCGCACCCTGAAGGAGCTCCTCGGCGTCGAAAGCCGGTTGCAGCCGCGCCGGGCGCTGGAGATCTGCGCCGACATGTGCGCGGCGCTGGAGTTCAGCCACCGGCACGGGATCATCCACCGGGACGTCAAGCCGGGCAACGTGATGCTCACCCAGACCGGTCAGGTCAAGGTGATGGACTTCGGCATCGCCCGGGCGCTGGCCAGTGGCGCCACCACGATGACCCAGACCAGCGCGGTGATCGGCACGGCCCAGTACCTCTCGCCGGAGCAGGCCCGCGGCGAGGCCGTGGACGCCCGCTCCGACGTCTACGCCGCCGGCTGCGTGCTCTTCGAGCTGGTCTGCGGGCACCCGCCGTTCGTCGGCGACAGCCCGGTCAGCGTCGCCTACCAGCACGTACGGGAGGCTCCGCCGACGCCGAGCGACATCAACCCGGACGTCAACCCGGCGGTCGACGCGATCGTGCTCAAGGCGCTGTCGAAGAACCCGCTCAACCGCTACCAGAGCGCCGGCGAGATGCGCGCCGACCTGCTCCGGGCGGCCGCGGGCCGGCCGGTGATGGCCACCCCGGTCATGCCGCAGGAGGAGACCGCGCACCTGGCGCCGGCCGCCGGAGCGGGGTACCCGACCCAGGTGGCGGGCGCCCCCACCCGGCAGATCCCGGCCCGGGTCGGCGACCCGCAGCGGCGCAAGAGCTCGGGCTGGGTGATCGCGGCCTTCGCGGCGCTCGGTGTGCTCGCGGTGATCGCGCTGGTCGCGGGCCTGCTGCTGCAACAGAACAAGGACGACGTCAAGCAGGTCGCGGTGCCGAACCTGGCCGGCAAGACCCAGGCCGCCGCGTACGTCGAGATCAGCAACGCCGGGCTCGTGCCGGCGAAGGCGCAGGAGCCATTCTTCGACAGCAACTGCAAAAAGGACACGGTGGTCAAGCAGGACCCTCCGGCGGGGTCGAAGCTTGAGCAGAAGCAGCAGGTGGTCATCACGCTCTGCGGCGGCAAGCCGGAGGTCGAAGTCCTCACCGGCCTCAAGGGCAGCAAGCTGGACAGTGCCCGTACTCGACTGGAGACCGCAAAGTTCAACGTGGTGGTCGAGGAGAAGAACAGCGAGGAGAACGAGGACATCGTTCTCGACGTCTCCCCGGCGGAGGGCACGAAGGTGCCGGAGGGAACGACGGTCACGCTGACGGTGTCCAAGGGAAATGTCCGGTCCGTGCCGGACGTGGTCGGTTACAGCAAGGAGCAGGCAACCAAGGCACTCGAGAACGCCGGTTTCAAGGTGGACGTCGATCTGGGTAAGGAGGTGCCGGCGACCGAGGCCGGCAAGGTTCTCAGCCAGAGCCCGAAGGGCGGCAGCAAGAAGCCGAAGGGCACCACCGTGACCATCACGGTGAGCGTGCCGGAGGCCACTCAGCCGCCGACGCCGCCGACGCCCACGCCGACCGAACCCACCCCGACCCCGACCGGCGGCACCGGTACCGGCGGCGGCTTCCCGATCCCGACCACGCCTGCGGTCCGCAACCCCGGCGAGTAACCGGAGACACCGCGTTCAGACAGACCGGCCCGGCCCCCTGGGGGGACCGGGCCGAGGTCTTTTTGGGCAGCGAGATCAGTTGGTGGCGAAGGCGGCGCGCCGGCGGGCGTCCACCTCGGCGGCCAGCTCCGGCGCGCGCTCCAGCGCCTCCGGGTGACCGCACGCGGCCAGCCAGTTCGCCAGCATCAGGTGGCCGCCCTCGGTGAGCACCGACTCCGGGTGGAACTGGACGCCCTCGATCGGCAGCGTGCGGTGCCGCATCGCCATCACCACGCCGGAGCCGGTCCAACCGGTGACCTCCAGCTCGTCCGGGAGCGTCTCGGGGAGCACCGCCAGCGAGTGGTACCGGGTCGCGGTGAACGGGTCGGGCAGCCCGGCCAGGACGCCGACCGAGTGGTGCCGGACCTCGGAGGTCTTGCCGTGCAGCAGTTCGGGTGCCCGGGTCACGGTGGCGCCGAACGCCTCACCGATCGCCTGGTGACCGAGGCAGACCCCGAAGATCGGCAGCTCCCCGGCGTACTGCCGGATGACGTCCAGGCAGATGCCGGCCCGGTCCGGGCTGCCGGGCCCCGGCGAGAGCAGGACGCCGGCCGCGCCGGCCCGGCCTACCTCGGCCACGTCGATCTCGTCGTTGCGCCGGACCTCACAGTCGACGCCGAGCTGGCCGAGGTACTGGACCAGGTTGAAGACGAACGAGTCGTAGTTGTCGATGACCAGGACACGCATGGGGCTCACTCGTTCGGGGAGGTCGGCGGGGCGTTGTTCTCGTCGGTGTCGTACGGCAGATCGTGCTCGTCGCCCGTGGGGGCGTCCTGGTTTACGCCGGAGTCCCCGCCGGGCGTGCCCGAGTCCTGGGTGACCTGCACGTCGTCGAAGGGCAGCAGCGGCTCGGCCCACGGGAAGATCACGTACCAGAGCAACGCCACCGTGGCGGCGGCGAGAAGTACTGAGCCGATCAGCTTGCCGGCCAGGCCGAAGGGCAGCTTGCGCCAGATCCAGGAGTACATCGCGGTCCTCAGGCTCCCAGCTCCACCGGTCGTCCCGCCGACTTCGGCTGGCTGTGGTCCAGCTCGGCGTGCACGATCAGGCGCTGGTAGTTGTCGAACTTCGGGTTGCAGGTGGTGAGGGTGAGCAGCTTCCTCGTCGGCTTGGCGCCGGGATTCATCGGCACCGGCGCGACCACCTCGACCTGATCCGGACGGACGATCCGGCTCTTGTAGACCTTGTAGATGTACCAGTCGGTCTGGCCCTCGACCACGATCACGTCGCCGTTGTTCAGCTCGTCCAACCGCCAGAAGGTGGCCCGGTTGCGGTGTCCGGCGACGGAGAAGTTGCCGACCTTCCCGGGGAGCGCGCTCTTCGGATAGTGGCCGGGGGCGTACCGGATGTCCTTCTGGGTGACGCCCTCGACGACCACCCAGTTCTTGTCCAGCTTGGGGATGTAGAGCCCGGCGATCGGCTTGCCCTCCACCACCTTCAGCGGCTTGGCCGCCGCCGTGGGCGACGGGCCGACGGTCGGGTCTCCGATGGGGCCCCACGCCTGGGCCAACTGCTGGCTCAGGTCGTTCTGGTGGGCGTCGACGATCGCCGACTTGCCCCAGATCTCGTAGCTGGCGAAGAGGAGCACCACCAGACCGAAGGTGATCAGCAGCTCGCCGGTGATCCGGACGCCGGTGCGGATCCGGGAGGCGATGCTGGGCCGGGTCAGCTCCGAGTAGACGCTCTTGTACCCCTCGCCGGTCTGCTCGGGGCGCAGCTGGACCACCCGTTCGCCCCGGCGGGGCTGCGGCGGCTCGGCCGGCGGGGTGGGCTGGGTGCCGTCGGGTTTGGGGGTGGGTGGGACGGCGCCCATCAGCGCCGTCGAGTCCAGCGGCGGGTGCTGCGGCCGCGGCCGCCCGGTCACCGCCGGGATCACCGCGGTGGCCGCCGGGTCCGCGGGCCGCTCTGGACCCCGGACTCCGGCCGCCGGCTGGCCGAGGTCGGGCGCGGCCGCCCGGGGTACGCCGTCGTAGGAGGCCGCGCGCGGGGTGCCGACGCCTTCCGGTGTGGTCGTCCGGGGCGCCCCGTCGTAAGAGGCCGAACGCGGAACGGCGACTCCCTCCGGCCGGGTCGGCCGGAGCGGGGCGTCGTCACGCGACGGCGTGCGGGGCGGTCCGTCCTCCGCCATGCCGGACCGCACGCCATCCTCCGGGGCTGCCGAGGACGAGCCGGCGCGGGCGGCACCGTGGGCCGGGGCGGTTGGCCGGTCGGTGACCCGGGGGATGAACGCGGTGGGCGCCTCGACGGGCGCGGCGGGGCGTACCCCGGCGGGTGGCTGGTGCTCGGTTCGACCCGGCGCGGACCCTCGACCCGGCGCAGCGGGGCGGTCGGGACCGGCCGGTGGGGGCGGCGCGGCGGGCGTGTGCCGGACGGCCGGCGGACCCGCGGGAGGCTGCGTGGGCGGCGGCGCGGCCGGAGCGGGAGGCTGCGCGGTCGGCGCGGGAGGCGGCGTGGCTGGCGTGAAAGGCTGCGCGGTCGGCGTGGGCGTGCGGGACGCGGCGTTGCCCGGCCACGCGGGCGGCGCGGGTCGGCTCGGTTCGGCCGGCGTGTCCGGCCGGAGGGTGCCACCGGCGCGCGACGGACCCGTCGGCTGCCCGGGACCGGAGTTCGGCACGGTCGGGCGGCGTGTGGTGTCGGCGGGCGTCGGCGTGGGGCGCTGCGCGGGCCGCGCGGGCGGCGCGTCGGCGGCCGGCGAC
>NZ_JBAKHO010000110.1:0-4629 GCF_036902735.1 Micromonospora lacuserhaii
GCCACCGGCGGTGGCGCCGGAACCGGTGCGGGCGGCGCGGCGACGGCCGGCCCGGCCTGGCCGGCGTGTTCGGCCGGCTGGTCGGTGCGGCGGCGCCTCGGCAACCCGCCCGGGGTGGCCGTACCGTCGGGCGGCGACCCGGCGTCGCGGGTGGGCGGCTCGGCCGCCACGAAGGCGGCGGGTGCCGGCTCCGGGCCGGTACCCGCGCCGAACGCGTCCCAGGACTCGCCGGACTCCATGGTCCGGGTGGCCCGGTCCAGCAGCGCCGGGTCGAAACCGAGGGCCGCCGCGTCGTCCCGGTGCGCCCCGCCGGGCGGTACGGCCGGTGCCGCGGTCAGCGCCCGGCCCGGTCGGACCGCGTCGAGCGCCCCCGCCGACCGGCGGTCCCGGGCCGGTACGGTCGCCCGGGCCACCGTCGCGCCGGCCCGGTCGGCCGGTCGCACCACCAGCAGCGCGTGCGGCACCTCCAGCCGGGCGGTCAACCCGCCCCCGGCCGTCGGCGCGAGGTCCACGGTCCAGCCGTGCCGGCGGGCCAGCCGGCCGACCACGAAGAGCCCGAGCACCTCCGTCGGGGCCAGGTCGAGCCGTTCCCGGCGGGTCAGTCGGGCGTTCTCCTCGGCCAGCCGTTCCTCGGTCATCCCGATGCCCCGGTCGACCACCGACAGCCGGGCGCCGGTGGCGGTCAGCTCGCCGGCCACCACCACCCGGGTGTGCGGCGGGGAGAAGACGGTCGCGTTCTCCATCAGCTCGGCCAGCGCGAGCACCAGGTCACCGACGGTGGAGGGCGCGGCCGAGACGCCGGGGGCGACCTGCACGTCCACCCGGGTGTAGTCCTCGATCTCACCGAGCGCCAGCCGGACCACGTCGGCCAGCGGCACCGGGGCGACGTGTCCGTCGGTGCCGGCCGAACCGGAGAGGACGACCAGGCTGCCCGCGTTGCGGCGCAGCCGGCTGGAGATGTGGTCGAGCCGGTACAGATGTTCCAGCCGGCCCGGGTCGGCCTCCTGCCGTTCCAGCTGGTCGATCAGCGCGATCTGCCGGCCGACCAGGTTCTGGGTACGGCGGCCGACGTGGCCGAACATCTGCGCCACGTTGCGCCGGCCGGCCACCTGCCGCTCGACCAGCTTGGCGGCGGTGCTCTGCACCCGGTCGAAGGCGCGGGCGAGGTCGCCGATCTCGTCGCGGGCCCGGACGTCGACCGGGTCGAGGCGGACCGGTGGGCCGGCCTCGGTCTCGTCGTCGGCGACCCGGACCAGTTCCGCCTCGGCGACCCGGGCGACCCGGTCGGCGGAGCGGGTGAGCCGGGTCAGCGGGCGGGCCACCGTCCGCGCCACCGCGAAGCTGAGCAGCACCACCGTGAGCAGGATCAGCGTGGCGGCGCCGCCGACCAGCCAGGCAGCGGTCAGCGCGTCCCGTTGGTCGTCCTTCGTCTCGGCGGTCACGTCCGCGACGATCTTCTTCTCCACGAACTGGCCGAGCGTGATCATCGAGCGGACGGACGGGAAGAGCGCGTCGAGCGACACGTTCTCGATCGCCGCGACGGGGTCCTTCACGCTGTCGACGAGGAAGGTCGGGCTGGTGCGGGCGCCGACCGCGGCGTCGTCCAGCATGGCGAGCTGGTACTGCTCGGCGGTGATCAGGCTGCGGAACCGCAGGTTGTCCACCTGGAGCGCGGACATGCAGGCGATGTAGGCGGCCGAGACCTTCGGGTCCTTCGTCGCCTTGACCAGGACGATCAGGGTGGCGCAGGCGCCCAGCCCCTCGTCGGCCCGGAGCAGCCCGTCCAGGGCCAGCACCTGCCGCCCGGCGGAGGTGTTGGTGTCGACCTGGAAGCTCAGCCGCAGCGACTCGATCAGCGCGCTGTCGACCGGGCCGTAGACCTCCATGATCTGGGTGGGGGTGGCCGCGCCGGCCAGCACCAGCCCGCGCAGCTCGTCGAGCTTGCGTACCCCGTCGAGCGCGGCGGAGACCTGGGCCGGCAGCTCCTCGCCCAGTTCGGCGCGGAGGTCGGCGACCCGGTCGTCCACGGTGGCCGACCGCTGGATCAGCTCGCTGCGCTGCACCCGGCCGAGGAGCAGGCCGACCGAGAGGATGCGTTCCTGCTGGAGGTCCTGGACCAGGGTGCCGATCCGGCTGGCGAGCCGGACGGTGTCGGCGATGTCGCCGGCCTCGCGGGCGGCGGCGATCCGGTCGAGCACCACCGGCACGGCCAGCCCCACCATGCTGAGCAGCGGAATGATCACCAGCAGGGCCAGCTTGCCCCGGATCCGGAGCCTACCGAGCAGCATCGAACGGCCCCCAGCGTTCGGATCCGTCCTGGCCGGTGGCAACGGGCTGGAGCAGCCGCCGGTCCTCGGCCGGGATGGTGCGTCCGGCCGGCGGCTGCCAGGCGCTCGGCTCGGGCAGCGCGCCGGAGTTCTCCCGCCGGGCGCGGCGCTCTTCGGCGGCCCGCCGGTACGCCCGCCGGAAGGCGGCGATCAGCACCCCGGCCAGGACCAGCACCAGCAGCACCGCGACGGCGGCGGCGCCGATCGCCCACCAGCGGTCCCGGTCGTACGAGTCGATCCGCTCCTTGAGCAGCACGTCGAGTTCGTTGAGGATGACCGGCTGGAGCTGCTTGGCGGCGGCCTGGGCGTTCAGCCGGGCGGCGGCGACCTGCCCGGGTTCGGTCTGCCCGGTGCGCCCGGTCGGCGCGGAGAGCGCGACCAGCGCCTCGACGGAGCGCTGGTAGGTGTCCAGCGGGGTGAGCACGCTGTGGCCCAGGTCGGTGCTCTCCGTGCTGTCGACGGCGGACAGCAGGTCGGTGACGAGGTCGGTGGCCGAGCCGCGCGCGGAGACCCGCAACTCGGCGAGCTGACCCTGGGTGGCGGCCCGCTCGGTGTCGGGCCGGCGGGCGGCGAGGGAGGTGAGGTCGGCGAGCCGTCCGGCGGCCACCATCGCGGTGGGCAGGTCCCCGCCGATGCCGTCCTGGAGGAAGAAGGAGTCGGAGGCGGGGTCGCGGATCAGCCCGGAGCTCTCCCGCACCTTGCGGTGCAGGGCCAGTAGCAGGTCGGTGACCTCCCCGTACCCGGCGAACGCGGCCTCCGGCTCGGTGAGGGCACGGTCGGGCAGCGCCTCCAGCTTGGCGCGCAGCCCGGCCCACCGCTCGTGGCTGCGCAGCTCGCCGCCGATCCGGGCGTCCACCGCGGCGGCGGCCTGGACCGCCCGGTCCAGCCCCTCGCGCGAGCCGGGACGGCCGGCCACGGCGGCGGACTGGGCGTCCACCAGCGCCTCGGTCACCGGGCCGAGGGCGCGCAGGTACTCGACGCCGAGCCGTTCGCGGGCCGCCAGGTCCCGGTCCTCCCCGGTGAGCCGGTGGGTCTGTACGAAGAGGAACGCCACCGGCGCGAGCAGCGCCGCGACGAGCAGCAGCGGCAGTACGCGGCCCGGTGCGGAGGGCCGCCGACGGACCCGCTGCGCGGGGACTGTCATGGTCTGTCTCCTCCGGCGACGGCGGGGGATCTCGTCGGGTGTCGGGGGTCGCCGATGGAGTCCCGTGCACCGGACCGGAAAACTAACCGACCGGTGTGCAGGGAAGGTCGCGATTGGTCAGTCATTTATGCGTCACTGGGAGCGATGTTACGTGTCGTTGACCTTGTCGACACGTAGTGTCCGCTCACTCGTGCGTGATGATCGGATCGGAGGTGATTTCCGACAAGGGTCGGAATTCACGTGATCCGAAGTCATCCCGCCGGGATTGGTCTGGACGTGACGCGGTCGACCGACCCGGCGCGCCGATCGGGCCAACCGAACGGACGTACGGAGGATCTCAGCCAACGCTCAGGATCAGCGCCGTACCGTGAGCCGCATGAGATCACCGCTGTCGGCCGCCCGGGTACGGCGCGTCCTGGCCAACCGGCGTCGGGTGGTGGCCGCGTCGGTGGTCGTCGTGCTGCTCGCCGCCGTCGCGGTCTGGGCGGCGTGGCCGGACGGGCCGGGGCACCGGACCGAGTCGGCCCTGGTCACCGTCCGATCCGGGCCGGCGGGCGACCAGCCGGTGTCGCTGGACACCACGCTCTGGCTGCCCGCGGACGCCTCGGCCGACCGGAAGGTGCCGGCGGTGCTGCTGGCGCACGGCTTCGGCGGCACCAAGGACTCGGTCCGCTCCGACGCGGAGGATCTGGTGGAGCGCGGGTACGCCGTGCTCACCTGGACCGCGCGCGGCTTCGGCCGCAGCGGCGGCGAGATCCACCTGGACAACCCGGACTACGAGATCCGGGACGCGCAACGGCTGCTGGACCTGCTCGCCGCCCGCCCGGAGATCCGTACCGACGCCGCCGGTGATCCCCGGGTCGGCGTGGTCGGCGGCTCGTACGGCGGCGGGCTGGCCCTGCTGCTCGCCGCCCAGGACCGGCGGGTCGACGCGATCGTCCCGATGATCACCTGGAACGACCTCTCCCGCGCCTTCCTGCCGGAGAGCACCGGGAAGCCGGCCACCGAGGGCGTGTTCAAGAAGGGTTGGGCCGGCATCTTCTTCGGCGGCGGCGGCAACGCCGGCTCCGGCCCGGCCGGGCTCTCCGGCGCGACCGCCGCCGCGCCCGAGGGGGCCCCGGCCTCGGCCGGCGCGCCCAGCCCGCAGCAAGTCGGAGG
>NZ_JBAKHO010000111.1:0-4619 GCF_036902735.1 Micromonospora lacuserhaii
GATCCGACTTGGCGGCGGCCGGCGCAACGGCGGCGGTCGGCGCGACGTCGGCGGCCGGCGCAACGTCGGCGGTCGGCGCCTCCTCCAGGATGAGGTGGGCGTTGGTGCCGCTGAGCCCGAAGGACGAGATGCCGGCCCGGCGGGGGTGTCCCCGGTCGGGCCAGGCGACGGCCGACGTGAGCAGCTCGATCCGCCCGGCGGACCAGTCGACGTTCGGGCTCGGCGCGTCCAGGTGCAGGGTCGGGGGCAGGACGCCGTGCCGGATGGCCTGGACCATCTTGATGATGCCGCCGACCCCGGCGGCCGCCTGGGCGTGCCCGATGTTGGACTTGAGCGACCCGAGCAGCAGCGGCTGGTCGGCGGAGCGCCCCTGGCCGTAGGTGGCGAGCAGGGCCTGCGCCTCGATGGGGTCGCCGAGCACCGTGCCGGTGCCGTGCGCCTCGACCACGTCGACCTGGTCGGCGGTCAGCTGGGCGTCGGCGAGGGTGGCCCGGATGAGCCGTTGCTGCGCCGGTCCGTTCGGTGCGGTCAGCCCGTTGCTGGCCCCGTCGGAGTTCAGCGCGCTCCCCCGGACGACGGCGAGCACCGGATGGCCGTTGCGGCGGGCGTCGCTGAGCCGCTCCAGCAGCAGCATGCCGACGCCCTCGCCCCACCCGGTGCCGTCGGCGGCGGCGGCGAACGACTTGCAGCGCCCGTCGGCGGCCAGACCGCCGTCCTGGCTGAAGCCGACGAAGGAGGCGGGGGTGGCCATCACGGTGACGCCCCCGGCGAGCGCCATCCGGCATTCGCCGGTACGCAGCGCGTGCACCGCGAAGTGCACCGCGACCAGCGACGACGAGCAGGCGGTGTCCACGGTGACCGCCGGGCCCTCCAGGCCGAGGGTGTAGGCGACCCGGCCGGACGCGACACTGGCCAGCTGTCCGGTGCCGCCGCCGTCGGCGTAGTCGTGGTAGACCACCCCGGCGAACACGCCGACCCGGTCGCCCCGGACGGCGTGCGGGTCGATGCCGGCCCGCTCGAAGGCCTCCCACGCGGTCTCCAGCATGAGCCGCTGCTGCGGGTCGGTCTCCCGGGCCTCCTTCGGGCTGATCCGGAAAAAGGCGGCGTCGAACAGGGCGGCGTCGTGCAGGAAGCCGCCGTGCCGGGTGTACGTGTGGCCGGACCGGCCCGGTTCCGGGTCGTACAGCCGGTCGGTGTCCCAGCCGCGGTCGGTGGGGAACTCGGAGATGGCGTCGGTGCCGGTGGCGACGAGGTCCCACAGCCCCTCGGGGGAGCTGACCCCGCCGGGGTAGCGGCAGCTCATCGCCACGATCGCGATGGGCTCGTGGTGCCGCTGCTCGCTCTCCCTGAGCTGGCGCTTGACGTTCTTCAGCTCGGCGGTGGCCCGCTTCAGGTAGTCGCGGAGCTTGTCGTCGTTGCTCATCTGGTCCCCTGTCGGTGCGGGCCGTCAGGACAGCCCGAGCTCGCCGTCGATGAGCTCGAAGAGCTCGTCGTCGGTGGCGTTCAGGTAGTCGTCGGAAAGTCCGGTGTCCCCGGCCCGGTCCCGCCAGCCGCGCAGCAGCGCCTCGAGCCGCGTGGTGATCAGTTCGCGGTGCCGCTCCTCCGGCGCCAGGGCCGTCAGCGCCGCACCCAGCTCGTCGATCGTGTGCAGGAGGGCGGGCTCGCCGTCGTCCGTGCCGGTGCCGAGTTCCGCGTCGACGAACGCGGCGGCGGCGCGCGCGGTCGGGTGGTCGAAGACCAGCGTCGCGGGCAGTTCCAGGCCGAGCGCCGCGCCGAGCCGTCGGCGCAGCTCCACCCCGGCGAGCGAGTCGAAGCCCAGCTCCTTGAACGGCCGGTCCGGCGGCACGGCGTCGCCGCCGGCGTGTCCGAGGACGGCGGCCACGTGCCCGCGCACGAGGTCCAGCAGGGCGTCGGTCCGGGCGCCCGCGCTCATCGCGAGGTAGCGCCGGCGCAGAGCCTGGCCGCCGGCGACGTCGTCGCGCGCCGGTTGGCGTACCCCGCCGATGCCCAGCAGCACGGCGGGCAGTTCGGTCGCGGCGGCGCGCAGCGTGGGGCGGTGCAGGCGCAGCGGCAGCAGCGCCGGCTCCTCCGCGGCGAGCGCCGCATCGAACGCGGCGGTGACCTCGGCGGCGGTCAGCGAGGGCAGGCCGAGGCGGTGCAGGCGGTCCCGGTACAGGTCGTCGCCGGCCGGCTCGACCGGGCCGAAGGCGAGCGCGACACCGGGCAGGCCGAGCGCCCGCCGGTGCCGGGCCAGGCCGTCGAGGAAGGTGCTGGCGGCGGCGGTGCCGCCCCGGCCGGCGCCGTGCAGCACGCCCGCCGAGTCGCCGCAGAGGACGAACGCGTCGAGCGCCAGCTTGCGGGTGAGGTCGTGCAGGTGCCACGCCACGTCGACGGTGCCGCTGACCGTGTCGACGACCTCGTCCGGCGTACGGGTGGCGATCAGTCCGTTCCCCGCGGCCGGCAGGGCGAGCACCACGCAGGTGACCGGCTGGTCCCCGGGAACCCCGGCGAGCAGCCCGGCGATCACCGCCGGGTCGCGGGGGTCGCCGACGCCGACGTCGGCCGTGGCGCCGAGCGCGGTGATCTCGGCGGCCAGCGCCGGCACGTCGGCGTTCCCGGTGAGCAGCAGGTGCCGGAAGCCGTGCGCCCCGACGAGGTGCCGGGCCAGCAGCGCGCCGACGCCGACGGTCCCGCCGACGACCAGGGCGGTGCCGGCGCCGAGGACCGGGCGCGGCCCGGCGGTGTCGGGCACGTCGGTGAGCCGGGGCACCAGCACGGTCTCCCCGCGTACGGCGGTCTCCGGCTCGCCGGCGCCGACGGCGGCCCGTACCGCCGCGGCCGTCTCCGTCCCCGGCGCGAGGTCGGGGGCCAGCTCGACGACCAGGAACCGGCCGGGGTGTTCGGCCTGCGCGGCGCGGAGCAGGCCCCGGGCGGCGGCGGTGGGCAGCGCGGTGGCCGCGGTGCCGGCCCGGACGACCACGACGAGCGTGGTCAGCGCGAGCCGGTCCTCGGCGAGCCAGGAGCGCAGCAGCGCGTGGGTGGCGCCCGTGGTGGCGGCCACGTCGGCGGGAACCTGGCCGGTCACCGCGGGCAGGGCGGTGACGACGTACCGGGGCGGCTGCGCCCCGAGCGCCGCGGTGAGCGACGTCAGGTCGGGGTGGGCGGGTGCCTCGTCGCCGAGGGCGAGGACGTCGGGGCCGAGCACCGTCCAGTCGCCGGTCAGCTCGGCGGCGGCGCCACCGGTGGCCGGCAGCCAGTCCAGCCGCAGCAGGGTGCCGGTGTCCGGGACGGCCAGCTGCGCCGGGTCGTACGCCCGGGTCGCCACCGACTCCGCGGTGAGCACCGGTGCGCCGGCCGCGTCCGTCACGGTGAGCCGGAGGGTGTCGGCGTCGCCCGGGGCGAGGTGCACCCGCAGGTCGGTGGCGCCCACCGCGTGCGCGGCGACCCCGGTCCAGCGGTACGCCTGGCCGCCGCCCCCGGCCAGCCGGTGCGGGTGCAGGGCCGCGTCGAGCGACGCCGCGTCCAGGGGCGCGCCGACGGCCCCGGCCGGCACGGCCAGTTCGGCGAAGACCTCGGCACCCCGCCGCCACGCGGCGGTGAGGACCACGCCCGCCGCGGCCTGTTCGTGGCCGAGCCCGGCCAGGGCCGTGGCCAGGTCGTCGATCTCGATGGGGGTGGCGCCGTGCGGCGGCCAGGTCACCGGTACGAGAGCGCTCGACGGGCCGTCGGTGGTGAGGGTGCCGGTGGCGTGCCGGAGCCAGCCTCCCTCGGCGCCCTCGACGCGGCTGCTGATGGTCACCGACCGCAGGCCGCCGGGCTCCTCGGGGGTGACCACCAGGCGCAGCGCGAGGTGGGTCCGCTCGGCCAGCACGAGCGGCTGGTCGACGACGAGTTCGCCGACCGCCGCGGCGCCGACGTGCCGGGCGGCGGTGAGGGCGAGCCCGACCAGGCCGGCCTCGGGCAGCAGGGCGACGCCGTGGACCCGGTTGCCGGCGAGCCACGGCTGGTCGGCGGCGGAGAGCCGCCCGGTGAGCACGGCGCCCCCGTCGGGCAGGTCGACGGCCGCGCCGAGCAGCGGGTGCCCGGGGTCCGCCTGGCCGAGCGTGCTGACGTCGCCGGCCGCCCGGCTGCCTCGCAGCCAGTACCGCTCGCGCTGGAACGGGTAGGTGGGCAGCTCGACCCGGCGCCCGGGGCACCAGGGTGTCCAGTCGACGGCGACGCCGCCGACGTGCAGGCGGGCGACCGCGACGGCCAGGGTGGCGGCCTCGTCGTGGTCCCGGCGCTGGGTGGCGAGGAACGTCGCGTCGCTGTCGGCCGGGAGGCAGACCGGGGCGAGCCCGGTGAGGATCGCGTCCGGGCCCACCTCGAGGTACGCCACGACGCCGCGCTCGGCGAGGGTGGTGACGGCGTCGGCGAAGCGGACGGCGTGCCGGACATGCCGTACCCAGTACTCCGGGTCGGCCAGGTCCCCCGGCTCGGTGAGCCGACCGGTCAGCGTGGACACCACCGGGATCACCGGCGCCGAGTAGCTCAGCGACCGCGCGACCGCCCGGAACTCCGCGAGCATCGGCTCCATCAGCGGCGAGTGGAACGCGTGCGACACCCGCAGCCGGGTGGAC
>NZ_JBAKHO010000010.1:0-157263 GCF_036902735.1 Micromonospora lacuserhaii
TGGCCTCCGACTTCCAGCCCGCAGCCCGGCGCGGGCCCCGGCACCGCTCCCGGTCGCGCCCCGGCCGGCGCCGCCGACCCGTCCTGCGGCCGGTTCGCCGCGGACGTCTGCGCCGCGTACCTGCGGATCGCCACCACGGGCCGGGCCGACCAGGCGGCGGTGGACCTGCTCCGCCGCTCGTCCCCGGCCGGCGTGCTCGACCGGATCAAGGCGCCGACCCTGCTGGTGCAGGGCGAGGCGGACAGCCTCTTCCCGCTCACCGAGGCGGACGCCAACGCGCGCGGCATCGCCGCCGCCGGCACCCCCGTGCGGGTCGCCTGGTTCACCGGCGGCCACGACGGCGGGACCGGGCCGGCCAGCGACTCCGACCGGGTGAAGTTCCTGACCGCGCAGTGGCTCGACCACTACGTCAGGGGCGGCGGCGAGGCCCCCGGTGACGACTTCACCTTCTCCCGGATCGCCGGCTTCGACGCGCTGAACCGGGGCCTGGTGGCGACCGGCTACTCCACCAGCGACTACCCCGGCGTGGCCGGGGACCAACGGCGCGAGGTCGCGGTGACCGGGCCGGCGCAGCCGGTGGCGAACCCGCCGAACGGCAACCCCGCGGCGATCTCGTCGGTGCCGTTCGCCGGGGCGCTCGGCTCGCTGCTCGACAGGGTGGCCGGCGACATCCCCGGCCAGCACGCCCGGTTCGAGTCCGGGCCGCTGGCCGACGCGGTGGACGTGGTCGGCGCGCCGACCTTCTCGCTGCGGGCGGCGTCGCCGACCGGCGAGGCGGTGCTCTTCGTCAAGCTCTACGACGTGGACCCGAACGGCGCCGCGACGCTCCCCGACGGTCTGGTCGCCCCGGTCCGGCTCACCGGGCTGCCGAGGACGGTCGACGCGGCGAGGCCGGTCACCGTGACCCTGCCGGCGATCGTCCGCCGGTTCGAGGCCGGGCACCGGGTGCGGGTGGTGGTGGCCACCTCCGACCAGGCGTACACCACGCCCGTCGAGCCGACGGTCTACACGGTGGCCGCGGGCGACGGCCCGGTCGGCCTGCCGACGGTCGGCGCCGAGCCGATCCCGACCACCGCCGCCGTCTGGCGCTGGGTGCTGGTCGGGCTGCTCGCCGCCATCGTGGTGGGGCTCGCCGTGGTCGTCCTGGTCGCCCGCCGCCGGCACCGCCGCCAGGACAGCTCCGTGCATCCGGAGTACGCGGGCATCCCGCTCGCCGTCCGCCAGCTCCGCAAGGAGTACGCGGACGGCTTCGTCGCCGTGTCCAACGTGGACTTCGAGGTGCACCCGGGCCAGGTGGTCGGCCTGCTCGGCCCGAACGGCGCCGGCAAGACCACCACCCTGCGGGTGCTGATGGGGCTGACCCAGCCCACCGCCGGCGAGATCTACGTCTTCGGCCACCGGCTGGTGCCCGGCTCGCCGGTGCTCTCCCGGATCGGCGCGCTGGTCGAGGGGCCGGGCTTCCTGCCGCACCTGTCCGGCCTGGAGAACCTGAAGGCGTACTGGCGGGCGACCGGCCGGCCGTGGGAGGACGCGCACTTCGACGAGGCGCTGGAGATCGCCGGCCTGGGTGCCTCGGTGCACCGGCGGATCAAGAACTACAGCCACGGCATGAAGCAGCGGCTGGCCATCGCGCAGGCGATGCTCGGCCTGCCGGAGCTGCTGGTGCTCGACGAGCCGACGGACGGGCTCGACCCGCCGCAGATCGCCGAGATGCGCCGGGTGCTCCAGCGGTACGCCACCGACGGCAGGGCGGTGCTGGTCTCCAGTCACCTGCTCGCCGAGGTGGAGCAGACCTGCACCCATGCCGTGGTGGTCAACAAGGGCCGGATCGTGGCGTCCGGCCTGGTCGGGGAGATCGTCGGCGAGTCGCCGAGCGTGCTGTTCGAGGTGACCGACCCGGATGCCGCGCGGGCCGTGCTCGACCGGCTGGCCGGGGTGCGGGTGCTGCCGGACGGGGACGGGCAGCTGGTGGTGGACACCAACGGCACCGCCCGCAGCGAGGTGGTGGCGGAGCTGGTCCGGGCCGGGATCGGGGTGGACCGGGTGGTGCCCCGGCGCCGCCTGGAGGACGCGTTCCTCGCCCTGGTGGGCGACAACTCTCGGGGAAGCGGGGACCGGTGATGGCGGGTTCATCCATCGACGTGGCGGGCCCGGGGCCGGCCGGTCCCGGGGCGGCGGCGGGTTACCGGCCGTCGGCGACGCTGCCGTTCGCGGCGGAGTTCCGCCGGCAGGCGTCCCGGCGACGGACCCAGCTCGCGCTCGGCTTCATGGTGCTGCTGCCGCTGATCATCCTGATCGCGTTCCAGTTCGACTCGGGCGGCGACGACGACAACGGGCGCAACGAGTTCGCCAGCCTGGTCGACCTGGCCACCTCGGGCGGGCTCAACTTCACCCTCTTCTCGATCTTCGTGTCGGCGTCGTTCCTGCTGGTCGTGGTGGTGGCGCTCTTCTGCGGGGACACGGTGGCCAGCGAGGCGAGCTGGGGCAGCCTGCGCTACCTGCTGGCGGTCCCGGTGCCCCGGGCCCGGCTGCTCACCGTGAAGCTGGTGGTCGCGCTCGCGTACTCGGCGCTGGCGCTGCTGCTGCTCGCCGGCACCGCCCTGCTCGCCGGCACCCTCCGGTACGGCTGGACGCCGCTGCGCAGCCAGGTGGCGGCCGAGCTGGCGCCGGGGGAGGGACTGCTGCGGCTGCTGGCGGTGCTCGGCTACCTGGCGGTCGTCCTCCTGGTGGTGGCCGGCCTGGCGTTCCTGCTGTCGGTGAGCACGGACGCCGCGCTCGGCGCGGTCGGCGGTGCGGTGCTGCTCTGGATCCTCTCCAGCATCCTCGACCAGATCACCGCGCTCGGCGGGCTGCGCGCCTTCCTGCCCACCCACTACAGCACCGCCTGGCTCGGGTTGCTCTCCACGCCGGTGCAGACCGACGACGTGGTCCGGGGCGCGATCTCGGCGGTCAGCTACGCGACGCTCTTCTGGGGGCTGGCGTTCTGGCGCTTCACCCGCAAGGACGTCACCAGCTGATCGTCCCTCCGGCGGCGTCACCGAGCCGTGCAGGGGCCGGGGTGGTCGGCGGCGAGCGGGCAACGGTCGAAGGTGGCGGCGCGGACGTGCTGCGGGAGCGGGCGCTGCCCGGCTCGGTAGATCACGGCTGTCGCCTTTCCTGTGCTGGTGGCATCGGCCCTCGGCCGGGTGCGGCGCCGGGGCGGGCGGGGTCGAGCGGTACGACCGCCCGTGGCGTACCTTCCGGAGCCCGGCACCCGCCCGGGGCCCTTTTCCTGCTCGCGGTCCGCGAGCGGGCTTCAGGCGGTGGTGGGTTCCGCGCCGGACAACACGCGGGTGTACGACGCGAGCGCGACCTGCTCGAACGCCCAGATCGCGCTCGCGGTGGGCACCTCCGTCGTAGTTTCCGACGCTGTCACGTCAGACCTGCTGCTGATGGGGGAGTGGGGTGCCGGGGCGGCGCACGCGAGCCGCCCCGGCAATCCGGGCGTACCCGGAGAGTCGTCCCTGTCTTGCCGACGAGGGCCGCCTCGCCCTCAACATATGATGCCTAGTATCATTAGTGCAAGCCTTGGCACACCAGGAACTTGATGTCATAAGCGAAGAGTGGTCAGATGGTGCTGCCGACGAGGGAGCACCACCATGCGAGTCACGCCGTTCTACGAGCGCATCGCCAACGAGATCCGCGACCGGATCACGTCCGGCGACTTGCAGCCTGGCGACAAGCTCCCGTCAATATCTGAGCTGTGCACCCATTACGGCGTCTCCACCCAGGTCATCCGCTCTGCCATGTTGACGCTGCGCGCCGAGGGGCTGGTCGAAGGCCACCAGGGCCGCGGAGTGTACGTGCGGGACCGTACCCAAGACCGGCGCTGACCGCCGCCGCAGGTCAGGGGTGGGTCGACCAGCAGGCCACCGCCATCCGGTGTCGGCTGTACGTCGTATCTCGGCGGTTGCCGGCGGGCTGGGGCGCTGCAGGAGGCGGTCCGGGAGGAACGCGAGGCGCACGAGGCCCGAGAGGCCGAGTGGCGGCGCCACCACCGCCGCTGAGCGGTGGCGGCGTCGACGACGTCAGGGGGTGTACGGCGCGTCGGTGTGGCCGACCTCGGTCAGGGTGGTGCCGGAGAGCTTGTAGACCGTCGTCCGCTTGATGTCCAGCTCGGCCATGCTCTTGCCGTCGCTACGGGTCAGCCAGACCACCGTGGCCTTCTGCCCGCCCACGCTGATCGAGGTGACCGGGTTGCGGTCGCCCAGGTCGACCAGGGTCCGGTAGGCCGGCTTGCCGGCCGAGTTGTGCCAGACCACCACCGTCCAGAACAGCCCGACGCCGCCGGCCCGCAACGTCACCACGCCGACGGCGTCGGCGGCCCGGTCGCCGTCGAGGTCGCCGATGCCGCACGGCTTTTGCAGCTCGACGCTCGCGCCGTCCTCGCCGTTCCAGATGCCGTCGAGCAGCGGGATGTAGTCCGGGTAGCCGTTGTAGCGCACCTTCGCGCTGCCCAGGTGCGCGCCGAGGAGCTGCTTGCAGGTGAGCGCCGGGGCGACGGGCGCGCTCGGCTTCGGCGCCGGGGGCTTCAGCGGCGCCTTCGTCGTCGGGGCGGGCGCGACCGGTGCGGCGGTCGTGGGCGTCGGGTCGGGCGCGCTCACCGTCGGGGACGCGGCCTCCGGCGTCGCGGCGGCCGGCGTGACCGTGGTGGCCGCGCTGACCGTACCGCCGGAGTCACCTCCGCAGGCGGTGAGCAGGCAGACCAGAGCGAGGGTCGCGAAGCCCGGCGGGGTCCGGCGCATGGGTGGGGGTCCTCTCTCGACGGCAGGTTGCCCGCACCGTACTGAGCCGTCGCCAACGCGGTCATCGTCCCGCCGGCCGGGTCGGGCCGCCGACGGGTCAGGGACGGTACGGGGCGTCGGGGCGGCCGGCCGCCGGTGACCCGGTGGACGGCGGGCCGCCGGTGTCCGCGGTCGTTCAGAGGTCGGCCGGTGCCCCCGTCGGTTCGGCCAGCACGGCGTTCAGCAGGCCGGGGTAGAGCCGGTCCAGCTCGTCGCGGCGCAGCCGCACGTACCGGGTGGTGCCGGCGACCCGGGTCCGGGTCAGCCCGGCCTCGCGCAGCACCTTGAGGTGGTGGCTGCGGGTGGCCTTGGAGACGTCCAGCTCGAAGGTGCCGCAGGCGCGCTCCCCGGCACCGTCGGCGAGGGCACGCACGATCCGCAGCCGGACGTCGTCGGCCAGTGCCGCCAGCACCGCGGTCACCGGTACGTCCCGCAGCTCGGGTTCGTGCAGCTCCATGTGACCAGTGTAACCGTTGTTCGACTTACGTCGAACATCCTCCTAGAGTCGGTGCCGTTGGTTCGAAAGCGCTCGAACAAAGGAGCTGCCGATGCGCACTCGCCACATCGCCTTCCCGCTGGTCGCGGTGCTCAGCTGGGGCGTCATGTTCCCCGTACTGGCCAGCGCGCTGACCCGGGTCGACGCGCTCAACCTGACCGCCGTGCGCTACCTGCTCGCCACCGTCGTCCTGCTCGGGCTGCTGCTGGTCCGCGAGGGCGGCGGCGCGCTGCGGCCCGCGGGCCGGGTCGTCGAGGTGGTGGTCCTCGGCGTGGTCGGCTTCGCCGGCTTCAACCTGCTGACCAACCTCGCCCTCGGGCACGCCGCCCCGCAGCAGATCGCCCTCTTCGTCGCCACCGCCCCGCTGGTCACCCAGCTCGTCCGGTGGGCCCGCGACGGGGTGCGCCCCCGGCCGGCGCTGCTCGCCCTCTCGCTGGTCGCGCTGGTCGGCGTCGGCCTGGTGATCACCCGGGGCCGGCTGGACGGGCTCGGCCAGTTCGGGGTCGGCGGGCTGATGATGGTCGGCGCGGTGCTCGGCTGGGGGATCTACACCCACGGCGCGAGCCGGTTCGGCGGCTGGTCGCCGTTGCGCTACACCACCCTGACGTCGCTCGCCGGCACCACCGCGATCCTGGTCGCCAGCCTCGCCGCCGACCTCGCCGGCTGGCAGCACCTCCCGGCCGGCGCCGACCTCGTCGCGGTCGCCCCGCAGGTGGCGTACGCCGTCCTGGTCGCCGCGGTGATCGCGGTGCTGGCCTGGAACACCGGTGTGCAGCGCCTCGGGCCGGCCAACGCGGCGCTGTTCATGAACCTCGTCCCGGTGACCACCTTCGCGGTGCAGACCGTCCGTGGCTACCGGCCCGGCGCGGTGGAGCTGGCCGGCGCGGCGCTCACCATCGCCGCCCTCGTCGCCGCCAACCTGACCACCCGCCCCACCCCCGCCCCGGCCACCCCCGCCCGCCCCACCCCCGGTCGCCCCGCCCCCGGTCGCGCCCCGGCGGCCGTCACCGACCCCCTCGCGGTGGTCCACCCGGTCGCCACCACCGCTCCCTGACCCACCCCGCGCCGCTCCCATCGGCTGCGCACTTGGACGGAAAGAGTGGCCTCCCGCGACGTGGAGGCCACTCTTTCCGGGAAAGTGGCGGATCTTGCCGGGTGGGAGAAGTGGTTCAGTGGGTGGGATACGACGGTGGCGGGCAGGGTGGGTCACCGTAGACTCGGCGGCACAACTGCATACCTCATCCAGAGGGGCTGAGGGATACGGCCCGACGACGCCCCGGCAACCACCCCGCACGACTCGACACGGAGTCGACGTCGGGGCAGGTGCCAATTCCGTCCCCGCCGCACCGTGCGGTGCGGGGAAAGATGAGAGGACTCTCGACATGACGTCGACGCTTCCCGCCGCCGGCATCGACACCACCGCCAGCCCCGCCCGCGCCCTGGTCTGCCGCGCCTGTTCCGCCTCCTACCCGCTCGCCGCCCAGCACGCCTGTTACGAGTGCTTCGGCCCGCTGGAGGTCGAGTACGACGCTGCCGCGCTCGCCGCGGTGACCCGCGAGCAGATCGAGGCCGGCCCGCAGAACATCTGGCGGTACGCGGCCCTGCTCCCCGCCGGCCAGGACCCGGCGACCCGGGTCACCCTGGACCCGGGGCTGACCCCGCTGGTCGCCGCCCCGCAGCTCGCCGCCGAGCTGGGCATCACCGCGCCGCTCTGGGTCAAGGACGACAGCGCCAACCCGACCCACTCGTTCAAGGACCGGGTGGTCTCGGTGGCGCTCACCGCCGCCCGGGCGCTCGGCTTCACCCGCTTCGCCTGCGCCTCCACCGGCAACCTGGCCAACTCGGTCGCCGCCCACGCGGCCCGCGCCGGGACCCCTTCGGTGGTCTTCATCCCGGGTGACCTGGAGCAGGGCAAGGTGATCACCACCGCCGTCTACGGCGGCGAGCTGGTCGCCATCGACGGCTCGTACGACGACGTGAACCGGCTCTGCGGCGAGCTGGTGGAGACCGACGAGTTCGAGGACACCGCATTCGTCAACGTCAACGTCCGGCCGTTCTACGCCGAGGGTTCCAAGACCCTGGGGTACGAGGTGGCCGAGCAGCTCGGCTGGCGGATCCCGGCCCAGGTGGTCATCCCGATGGCCTCCGGCGAGCTGCTCACCAAGATCGACAAGGCGTTCTCCGAGCTGGTCGAGATCGGGCTGGTCGAGGCGCCGGCCGGGGGCTGGAAGGTCTTCGGCGCCCAGTCGGCCGGCTGCAACCCGATCGCCACCGCCCTGCACGCCGAGAGCGACACCATCACCCCGGTCAAGCCCACCGGCATCGCCAAGTCCCTCAACATCGGCGACCCGGCCGCCGGCCTCTACGCCCTGGAGGCGGTCCGCCGTACCGGCGGTTGGATGGAGTACGTCGACGACGACGAGATCCGCGCGGGCATCCGGCTGCTGGCGCGTACCACCGGGGTGTTCGCGGAGACCGCCGGCGGGGTCACCGTGGCGGTGCTGCGCAAGCTGGTCGAGTCCGGCCGGCTCGACCCGGCGGCGGAGACGGTCGTCTTCAACACCGGCGAGGGCCTCAAGACCATCGACGCGGTTGCCGGTCAGGTCGGCCCGACCCACCGGATCAAGCCGTCCCTGCGCGCCGCCCGCGACGCCGGTCTCCTCTCCTGATCCTGCCCCCGTCGGCCCGCGCGTCGTTCCGGGCCGACCGGACGGGTGGCCGGGCGGAGGAGGGGCGAATCGCCCGGAAGGGGGACAGGGCCGATCCGCCGGGTAACTGGCATTTCGCTGTGAGTGCGGAAAACCCGCCGACAAGGACTTGACGACAGGAACCGGACGGCGCAAGATGCTCCGTGCGGGAGGGCGTTCCGCCGGAGACTTTTGAAGTTCTTACGACCCAACGCCGGAGGCGTTGTGCGGTCGTCCCTCCCGACCAACCTCGGACGGGGCCAGCGGAAAACCGCTGGCCCCGTCGCCGTTCCCGGGGCAGGCTCGCCGGCATGGGCATCGAGATAACGCCGATCGATCCGGCCGACCAGGCCGCGGTCGACGAGGCGTACCGGATCGGCGCGGCGGTCAACGAAGCGGACGTCCCCGACTTTCCGCCGCTGTGCCGGCAGCGCTTCGAGGCGTCGATCCGTCACCCGATGCCGGGCAACGCTCCGCGCTGGGTGCTGGCCCGGCTGAACGGCGTGCCGGCCGGCTATCTCTGCCTCGACCTGCCGCAACTCGACAACACCGACAACGCCACCGCCGACCTCGTGGTGCACCCGGCGTACCGGCGGCGGGGGGTCGGCCGGGCCCTGCACCAGCACGGCCTCCGGCTGCTGCGTGACCTGGGGCGCAAGCGGGTGCTCGGGATGGCGACGTCGGCGCTGCCGGGTGGACCGGCCCGGCCCGCCGCCGGCGCCGCCTTCGCCACCGCCGTCGGGGCGCGCCCCGCGCTGGTCGAGGTGCGCCGGCGGCTCGACGTCACCCGGCTCGACCTGCCCGGCCTCGACGCCATGCTGGCCGAGGCCCACCCGCGGGCGACCGGCTACCGCCCGGTGCGCTGGCGGCAGCACGCCCCCGAGGAGTACCTGGCAGACGTGGCCTACCTCGACGGCCGGCTCATGACGGACGCGCCCCTCGGCGACGTGGAGTGGGAGCCGGAGAAGATCGACGCCGAGCGGGTCCGGGCCACGGAACGCGCGCTGGACGCCCGGGGTCGGCGCCGCTACCACCACGGGCTGCTGCACGAGGCCTCCGGCCGGCTGGTCGCCTGGACCCTGCTGGACGTCACCCCGAGCAGCCCGTGGCACGCCTTTCAGCAGATCACCATCGTCGACCCGGCGCACCGAGGGCGCCGCCTCGGCCTGATCGCCAAGATCGAAAACCTCCGGTACGCGCGAGCGCACGAGCCGGAGCTGTCCGCCGTCGACACCTGGAACGCGGCAGAGAACGCCCACATGATCGACATCAACGAGCGGCTCGGTTTCCGCCCGGTGGACGCCTGGACCGACTGGCAGCTGACGCTCTGACCCGGCCCGCTACCGGGCCAGCCGGTCGGCCAGCTCCCGGACGGCCTGGTAGAAGTCGTCGTCCGGGGTGAACCGGTGTCCGCGGATCGGCGGCGGGACGGTGTCGCCCGGCAGGATCGACAGGCCCGTCGGGTCGCGTACCCGCCGGTCCACCCGGCCGGCCGGGTCGTCGGGGTCGCCCGGATCCGGGCCGAAGGCGTACCCGCCGATCGCGTCGGTGAGCCGCCACAGGTTGATCCATCGCCAGTCGAGCCCGTCGCCCACCACGCGCAGCACCGCCGGGCTGAAGTACCTCGGGAAGGCCCGGGCGTAGAGCCGTCCGAGCGGGGTGGCGTAGGTCAGCAGCGCGACCCGCTCCCGGCAGGCGGCCGGGAGTTGCAGGACCGTCGCGACGGCCAGCACGCTGCCGTGGCTCTGCCCGGAGAGCACCACCCCACCGTCGACGGTCAGGCGGACGATCCGGCGGGTCAGGTCCGGCACCGCGCGCTCGGCGTAGCACGGGGCGCCGAAGGGGTGCGCCGCGCGCGGCCAGAACGTCGCCAGCTCCCAGAGCACCCCGACCAGCCGGACAGCGCTCGACCGGTAGGCGAACAGTCCGGCCCCGGCGACGAAGAGCACGAACAGGCCGATGAGCAGACCGCCCAGGTCGGTCACGAAGCTCACCGGCCGGGCCAGGGACTCCCCGCCCAGCCGGGCGGCGACCGCCTCCGGCCCCTGGTGCAGCACCGCCAGCCCGGCCGCGCCGAGGGTGAACACCGCCAGCACGGTGTAGCCGGCCGACAGCAGCGGACCGAGCCGGTCGGCGAGCATGGCCCGGGCCACCACGTCGCGGACGGCGCGTACCCGCTCCCGGGGCACCCGGGACGCCTCGGGGAAGTCCCGCCGGACGGCCTCTTCGGCCATTCGTCGCCGCCGGGACCGGTGGTACCGGCTGCCGAGCAGGGCCACCACGGCCATCACCACCAGCGCCGCCGAGAAGCCGAGGGTGGACCAGCGGTAGGCGACCGGTGGGGAGAGCGGCGGCGCCCCGGGTGGCAGCGGTCGGGCCGGAGTCGGGCTCGAGCCCCGGTCCAGGTACTCGGCGACGCCGTAGCTCAGCGCCGACGAGTACGCCACGGCCAGGCCGATGGCGGCGGAGACGATGACCGGCGCGCCGAGACCGCGCAGCAGCACCCCGTCCCGCACCCCGGGCCGCTGGAGCAGGACGACGCCGCCGAGGGCCAGGAGCAGCCCCATCTGGCCGGCGAACACTCCGGCCACCAGCACGTCGTACCCGGGCATGCCGCCCTGGGCGGACCAGGGTGGGCGGGGGACGGCCGCGTACCCGACGGTGAGGCCGGTCAGCGCGGTGCTGCCCCAGCGGAGGCCGCCGCTCACCATGCGGGTCCGGCGGGCCACGCCGCGTCGGTCCAGCCGCGGCAGGCAGAGCGCCGCCATGCTGGCCGCGAGCAGGGCGCCGACCGCGGCGAGCAGCGCGTACCCGGCGGGCCACCGGTCGTGCGGGACGAGGACGAGGAGCAACGCGAGGTCGATCGTGGTCAGGGCGACCGCGACGTGCAGCGACCGCAACCGGCTCAGCACGGCCCGGTTGTCCCAGAAGGCCGGGGTGTCCAGGCGGTCCGCGCCGATGCCCTGCGGCACCGACGACGTGTCCTCCGGCAGCTGCCAGGTGCGGCCGCCCAGCCGCCAGACCAGGGCGACGGCGAGCAGCGGCAGCAGCGAGAGCAGGGCCAGGCGCTGCCCGGGCGGCACCCCGCCGAGCCAGGAGATCTCCCGGCGGCCCTCGAGGCAGCGCGGGTACGCCGCGCACTGCCAGGCGATCAGGTCCAGGGCCACGCCCACCGCCGACAGGACGTACATCGCGGTCACGGTCGCCGAGAGCAGCCGGCAGAGCGCCCGGCCGACCGGGGTGGCGCGACTGGCCGGCGGCAGCATCCAGATGGCGATGTTCGCCAGCATGAAGGGCAGGAGCAGAACCAGCGAGAAGGTCCGGGTGGCGGTGCCGCCGGTGAGCCCGCTCCAGCGGTACGCCTCGAGCGTGCTCCCGCCCGGGCCCTCCGGATCTCCGAAGCCGGGGCGGACCCGGTAGAAGCCGGCCTCGCCGTCACCCGCCACCCGGCTCACGATCGGCCGGTCCAGCACGGCCTCCGGGCCCTTGTCGGCGACCCCGTGCACCCGGATCTCGGTGGTCCGCACCCGCCGCCGTCCTCTCCTGTCGCCGGCCGCGCGGTTACCCCTCCCTGGTCGGGTCAATCCACTCGGAGGGCCGCACCGGTGCCCGGGCCGTCACCGATCCGACATCCCGGGCAACGGTCGACGAACGGATCGACCCTTACGACCTTCTTCGCGGCTGTTGCATGATGGCGGGCATGACGGAGACCCCGCACCCCCTGTACGACAGGCACGCCGACACCCTGAACCGTGCGCTGACCGCGATCACGGAGCGGGGGTACTGGTCCGCCTATCCCGAGTCCCCCAGCCCCCGCGTGTACGGCGAGAACGCCGCCGCCGACGGCAAGGCCGCGTTCGAGGCGTACCTGAACGGCGACTTCCCGCTCGACCAGCCGGGCGACGGCGACACGGTCGCCACCGAGACCAGCCCGTTCGGCGTGGAGCTGAACGTGCGCTACCCGCACGCCGCCGCCGACCAGCTGGTGGGCGCCGCCACGGTCGCGCTGCCGGCCTGGCGCGACGCCGGCCCGCAGGCCCGGGCAGGGGTCTGCCTGGAGATCCTGGACCGGCTGCACAAGCACATCTTCGAGCTGGCCAACGCGGTGCAGTTCACCAGCGGCCAGGCCTTCGTGATGGCCTTCCAGGCCGGCGGCGCGCACGCGCTGGACCGCGCGCTGGAGGCCGTCGCCTACGCGTACGCGGAGATGACCCGGCACCCGGGGACGGCCGGCTGGGAGAAGCCCGCCGGCAAGGGTGACCCGCTGCGGATGACCAAGACGTTCCACGTGGTGCCTCGCGGGGTCGCCCTGGTGATCGGCTGCAACACCTTCCCGACCTGGAACTCGTACCCCGGCCTGTTCGCCTCGCTGGTCACCGGCAACCCGGTGATCGTGAAGCCGCACCCGCGCGCGGTGCTGCCGCTGGCGATCACCGTGAAGTACGCCCGGGAGGTGCTGGCCGAGGCCGGCTTCGACCCGAACCTGGTGCTGCTCGCCCCCGAGGCGTCGGGGGAGAAGCTCGCCTCGACGCTGGCCCTGCACCCGGCCGTGAAGATCGTCGACTTCACCGGCTCCACCGAGTACGGCGACTGGCTGGAGGAGAACGCCCGGCAGGCGTCGGTCTACACCGAGAAGGCCGGCCTGAACACCGTCGTCATCGACTCCACCGACGACTTCGCCGGGATGTGCCGCAACCTCGGCTTCACGCTGACCCTGTACAGCGGCCAGATGTGCACCACCTCGCAGAACATCCTCATCCCCGCCGGCGGCATCGAGACCGACCAGGGCCACAAGAGCTTCGACGAGGTGGCCGGCGGGATCGCCGCCGCGGTCGGCAAGCTCACCGCGGACCCGGCCCGGGGCGTCGAGCTGACCGGGGCGATCGTCAACGACGGGGTGCTGGAGCGCCTCGACGAGGTCACCAAGGTCGGCGAACCGGTGCTGGAGTCGCGTACCGTCGCGCACCCGGCGCTGCCCGGCGCGGTGGTGCGGACGCCGACCATCGTGAAGCTGGCGGCGGACGACACCACGACCTACGGCAAGGAGTGGTTCGGGCCGATCTCGTTCGCCATCGCCACCGACTCCACCGCGCACAGCCTGGAGATCATGCGCTCCACGGTCGGGGAGAAGGGCGCGCTGACCGCTGGGGTCTACTCCACGGACGAGGCGGTGCTCGACGCCGTCGAGGCCGCCGCGGTCGAGGTGGGCGTGCACCTGTCCTGCAACCTGACCGGTGGCGTCTTCGTGAACCAGTCGGCGGCGTTCTCGGACTTCCACGGCAGCGGCGCCAACCCGGCCGCCAACGCCGCGCTCACCGACGGCGGGTACGTGGCGAACCGGTTCCGGATCGTGCAGAGCCGCCGGCACGCCTGAGGTTGCTGTCGGGGTTTCCGGGGCGGCCTGCCCCGGAAACCCCGGCGGGGTGCGCCGCGACCGGGCGGCTCAGGTCGAGCCGGTGGTGAGATCGATCAGGCCGGGCGGCGCATCTGGAGTTCGCGCATGGCCGGCACGGTGGGGTGCGGGACGCGTACCCCGGTGTCGGTGAAGCCGAGCTTCTGGTAGGCGCGGAACGCCCGGTCGTTGCCGACCACGACCTCCAGCATCAGCTCGGGGCGGCCGCAGGCGCGTGACCAGGCGCCGACGGCGTCGATCAGCGTGCTGAGCAGCCCGCTGCCGCGCCAGGACGGGGTCACATAGACGGCGTAGACGACGGTCAGCCCCGGTTCGTCCGGGGCCACCGTGCCACCCGCGTGCCCGACCAGCCGGCCGCCGGGGTCGGCGACGAACTGGGCGGTCCGGCCGCCCTCGGCGACCTGGGCGATGCGGGCCGCGTACTCCGCGTGCGGACGGGCGGCGGCCTGGGCGACCGTCTCCAGGAAGGCGAGCGGCGTGTCGGCCAGCATCTCCAGCCGCAGCGCGCGCATCCGGGCGGCGTCCTGCGGACGGACCCGGCGGACGCGGGCCGTCCGGGCGTCCGGTGGGGCCGGGGCAGATGTCATGTCCGCATGCATACCGCAACGACGGCGGCCGATGGCTCGAACGGTGCACCGAGCGCCGGAATGTACCGATTTGTGGTCGTGCGGCGTCGTCACTCCTCGTGTAGCGTGCGATTTCGGTCACCCGATTCAGTGGTCGTCGCCGATCGCCGGAACGGTGGTCCTCCGGTGCCGTCCCCGTCGGTGCCGGGGTCGTGGAACGCCGTGCAGAGTGAGGAAGTGCACCGTGGCACAGGGCACCGTGAAGTGGTTCAACGCCGAGAAGGGTTACGGCTTCATCGCCGTCGACGGCGGCCAGGACGTCTTCGTCCACTTCTCCGCCATCGAGATGGACGGCTACAAGGCGCTGGACGACGGTCAGCGGGTGGAGTTCGACGTCGCCCAGGGCCAGAAGGGTCCGCAGGCCGAGCGGGTCCGCGTCATCGCCTGACCCGCGCCGCACGCCGACCCCGGTCCGGGGCAGCGCCGCCCGTCGGCGCCAGGGAAGATCATGAGCCGTTCCAGGCGTCGTCGCTGAGGAGGCTCCATGTCCGACCAGTCCCCGCCGGGTCCGCCGGATCCCCACAACCCGTGGGCCGCACCCGGCCAGCCGGTCCCCGGCGAGCCACCGCCCGGCGCCTTCCCGCCCGGCCAGCCCTACCCTGGCCAGCCCTACCCTGGCCAGCCCTACCCTGGCCAGCCCTATCCCGGCCAGCCCTATCCCGGCCAGCCGTGGCCCGGGCAGCCGCAGGGTTGGGTCTTCCCGCCGACCGGCGGCTTTCCGCCCGGGGCCGGCCCGTACGCCGGCTTCCCGCCGGGTCAGCAGCCCTACGGCTGGCCGGCCGCGACCGGTCACGACCCGAACGACCCGCTGGTCAACCCGCCGTACGCCGGAATCAACGGCTGGTTCGCGCGCTGCACGGGCGCACTGCGCCGGGGCTGGCGGATCCTGCTGCCGCTGATGCTGCTCACCCAGGTGGTTCCCGGCGCGGTCTTCTCGCTGCTCTCCCTGGGCCTGGGCCCGTCCGATGAGTCTGTGGCCGCCGACGGCTCGCTGCCCGACGGCTACCTGACCGACATCGCGGTCTTCGGCGGCGCGGTGCTGGTCGCCGTCCTGCTCGTCGGCTTCATGCAGAGCCTCGGCTGGGCCGGCGGCACCTGGGTGGTCGCCCGGCAGGCGGCGGGCGAGCCGGCCGACCTGGCCGGTGCGCTCCGCTACGGCCTGCGTCGGGCGCTCGGGCTGTGGGGCTGGACCCTGGCGGTCACCGTGCTGATCACGGTCGGGTTCTGCTTCTGCCTGCTGCCGGGCGTCTACCTGGCCTTCGCGCTCGCCCTGACCGGCCCGGTCTACCTCTTCGAGCGGGAATCCCCGATCGGCCGGTCCTTCCGCTTCTTCCACGACCGGCTCGGCATGGTGCTCGGCCGGGTCGCGCTGGTGGCGGCGGCGGTGATCCTGGGCAGCCTGGTCGGCGGGGTGCTGGAGTCGGTCGGCACCCTGCCGTTCGGCACCGACCCGCTGGCGTCGCCCGGCTCGGCCGTCGGCGCGGTGCTGGTGGTCGTGCTGAGCGCGGTGGTGGTCGTCCCGGTCTACCTGGTGCAGCTGGTCGGGCTGGTGGTCACGTACGCCGAGCAGCGCGGCCACGAGGCCCCGGTGAACGCCGCGCGACTGGCCGCGGAACTCGGCTGACCGGCCCCATCGTGCTTGCACTCGGCAGGTGAGAGTGCTAAACAAGTCATTGGCACTCGCATACCGTGAGTGCCAATGGTCGGGACGGTGGGGCCAAGGTTCCAGCGGCGTTGGAGACGCCGGTGGGGCACATGGCCGGTCGTCGCGGGCTATCCGGCCCGGCCGAAGGACGTCGTCGTCGCCAGGTGGCGACGTCCCAAGGTGCGTACACCAGGCGGCCCATCCGGGACTCACACTCGGGTGGCCCGTGAGTGTCCAGGAGGACAACGCCGTATGGCCAAGATGATCGCGTTCGACGAAGAGGCGCGCCGCGGCCTCGAGCGGGGCATGAACCAGCTCGCCGACGCCGTAAAGGTGACCCTCGGCCCCAAGGGCCGCAACGTCGTGCTCGAGAAGAAGTGGGGTGCCCCCACCATCACCAACGATGGTGTGAGCATCGCCAAGGAGATCGAGCTCGAGGACCCGTACGAGAAGATCGGCGCTGAGCTGGTCAAGGAGGTCGCCAAGAAGACCGACGACGTTGCCGGTGACGGCACGACGACGGCGACCGTCCTGGCCCAGGCCCTGGTTCGCGAGGGCCTGCGCAACGTGGCCGCCGGCGCCAACCCGATGGCCCTGAAGCGGGGCATCGAGGCCGCCGTGGCCAGCGTCTCGGAGGAGCTGTCCAAGCTCGCCAAGGACGTGGAGACCAAGGAGCAGATCGCCTCCACCGCCTCCATCTCGGCCGGTGACAGCACCGTCGGCGAGATCATCGCCGAGGCGATGGACAAGGTCGGCAAGGAAGGCGTCATCACCGTCGAGGAGAGCAACACCTTCGGCCTGGAGCTTGAGCTCACCGAGGGTATGCGCTTCGACAAGGGCTACATCTCCGCGTACTTCATGACCGACCCGGAGCGCATGGAGGCCGTCTTCGACGACCCCTACCTCCTGATCGTCAACAGCAAGATCTCGTCGGTCAAGGACCTGCTCCCGATCCTGGAGAAGGTCATGCAGTCGGGCAAGCCGCTGCTGATCATCTCCGAGGACATCGAGGGCGAGGCCCTGGCCACCCTGGTCGTCAACAAGGTCCGGGGCACCTTCAAGTCGGTCGCCGTCAAGGCGCCGGGCTTCGGTGACCGCCGCAAGGCCATGCTGGCCGACATCGCCATCCTCACCGGTGGCCAGGTCATCAGCGAGGAGGTCGGCCTCAAGCTGGACGCCGTCGGCCTCGACATGCTGGGCCGCGCCCGCAAGGTCGTGGTGACCAAGGACGAGACCACCATCGTCGACGGTGCCGGCGACGCCGAGCAGATCCAGGGCCGGGTCAACCAGATCCGGGCCGAGATCGACAAGAGCGACTCCGACTACGACCGCGAGAAGCTGCAGGAGCGGCTGGCCAAGCTGGCCGGCGGCGTCGCGGTGATCAAGGTCGGCGCGGCCACCGAGGTCGAGCTCAAGGAGCGCAAGCACCGCATCGAGGACGCCGTCCGCAACGCGAAGGCCGCCGTCGAGGAGGGCATCGTCCCGGGTGGTGGCGTCGCGCTGGTGCAGGCCGGCAAGACCGCCTTCGACAAGCTGGACCTGGTCGGCGACGAGGCGACCGGTGCCAACATCGTCAAGGTCGCGCTGGACGCCCCGCTGCGGCAGATCGCCGTGAACGCCGGCCTCGAGGGCGGCGTCGTGGTGGAGAAGGTCCGCAACCTCGAAGCGGGTTACGGCCTCAACGCCGCCAACGGCGAGTACGTCGACCTGCTGGCCGCGGGCATCATCGACCCGGCCAAGGTGACCCGCTCGGCGCTGCAGAACGCCTCGTCGATCGCGGCGCTCTTCCTCACCACCGAGGCCGTCGTGGCGGACAAGCCGGAGAAGACCCCGGCCGCCCCGGCTGGCCCGGGTGGCGGGGACATGGACTTCTGAGTCCAGTTCCACCAGTACGCCGGAAGGGGCGGGCCGCGCGAGCGGTCCGCCCCTTTCCGCGTCTACCGGGGCAGCGGGCGTTGGTTGCGTCGTTTCGCCGCCCGGTCGTACGGCGGGCGGACCGGGACCGGCTCGTCGACCACGGTCACCGGTTCGTCGGCGTCTGGTTCGTCGGCTCCGGACATCTCCGCCAGCTGCTCGGCGTCGCCGTAGTCCCGCCGGTCGAACGGCACCGCGGCGGGCCGTTCGGTCTGCTCGTCGTCCGTGGTCATGGCCGCCTCCTCTACCGAAACGGTAGGGGGCATCGATCATCCGTGCGGGCAAATGGCGTTATCCGGGTCTATGTACCATTTGCCCCGCCGTCGATCCGTCAGAGCGTTCGGCGGTACAGGAAGAAGACCCGCTCGATCCGCGCGCCCGCGCTGCCCGAGTAGAACGGCACCGGCCCCACCCAGCCGATCTGCGCCGCCGCGACCCCGGCGTCCCGCTGGTCGGCCAGGCAGCGGCGCAGCAGCACCCCGCCGATGCCCGACCCCTCGGCCGCGGGCGCCGTGCCCATCGGCCCGAACCAGCTCGGCCGCGACGATCCCCAGGCGGCGAAGCCGAGCAGCTCCCCGTCCCGCTCCGCCAGGTGGCAGCCGGCGCCCTCCCGGCCCACCGAGCCGGCCAGCTCGGCGTGCCAGAGGCCGCCGAAGGTGGACCGGGCGAACTCCGCCAGCGCCGGCAGGTCCGCCGGCTCCGCCCGGCGGACCACCACCCCCTGACCGGCCAGCCGCCGCTCCGCCGGCTCCGTCGTGCGCAGCGCCGGCGATCCGTCGTACGACAGGTCGGCGGTCATGTTCCACGCCGTGTCCTCCTGCCGGTAGCCGAGTGCCATGGCGAGGCAGACCGCCGGGGTGTACCGCACGTCGATACCGGGCCAGGCGTAGTACGGCGGGTTGCCGGCGAGCAGCACCTCGGCCGCGCCGAGCTCGGCGAGCCGCCGCTCCGCCCCGGCCAGCAGTGCCCGCCCGACACCCCGGCGCCGCCGGGCCGGGTCCACCGCCAGCAGGTCCACGTGCCCGACCCGCGGGTCCCGCGCCGAGAGCGACCCGATCAGCACCCCGACCAGCTCGTCCCCCGCGTACGCCCCGAAGGCGACCACCGTCCGGTCGGCCGCGGCCCGGGTCCAGAGGGTGTCCACCACGGCGTCCGCCTCGGCGGCGTCCTCGGGCAGGTCCAGGGCGCGCCGGCAGAGCGCCACCACGGCGGGGACCCGGTCGGCGGGCAGGTCGGCGAGGGTGAGGTCGGGCTCCATGGTCGCCGACCCTAGATCAGCCACCACCGGTCGGCGCAAGACCCGGTCAGCCCCGGGCCGCCCGCACCGCCGCGTACGCGTCCACCAGCCCCGCCCCGGTGATCGCCGCATCCCCGCCACAGGTGTCGACCGGGTTCCGCGACCGGTGGGTCGGTCGCACCGGGGTCGCCGTCTCCCGCAGGATCCGCCGGGTCCGGTCCAGGTCGCCCACCAGCGCGGGATTGGCCGACCACATCAGCGCCACCACGCCCGCCACCTGGGGGGTGGCCATCGAGGTGCCGTCCAGGGTGGCGTACCCGCCGCCCGGCATCGCGGAGAGCACACCCTCGCCCGGGGCGACCAGATCCGGTTTCGACGCGCCGCCCGGTGCCGGCCCCCGGCTGGAGAAGTCCGTGACCTGTCGGCGCTGGTTCACGGCCCCGACGGTCAGCACGTCGGCGTACGGTGCCGGCGGGTCGGCGATCGACCCGCAGTACGGCCCGGTGTTGCCGGCCGCCGCGACCACCAGGATGCCGGCGGCATCCAGCGCGGCCGTGGCCGGGCGCAGCGCACCGGCGTCGCAGCCCTCCAGCGGCGGGCAGCCCCACGAGTTGGTCAGCACGTCCGGCGCCCGCTCCGGGCGACCGTCGGTGAACGGGTCGCCGCCGGCGGGAAAGGGGGCCAGCATGAACTGGAGGCAGTCGAGATAGTGCGCCGGGCTGCCCAGGTTCCGGTCCAGGTTGACGCAGCCCACCCAACGGGCGTCGGGAGCCACCCCGATCCCGCCCCGGCCGACCGCGCTGCCCGTTGTGTGGGTGCCGTGTCCACCCTGGTCGGTAGGGCCGCGGGTGCCGTCCCACGGGTCGTACCAGGAGTCGTCGCCGCCCCGGAAGCCGGCGGCGAGCGCCGGATGCGCACCGTCCACCCCGGAATCCGAGCTGCCCACGACCACGCCCGAGCCGGTGACCCCGAGCTCGGACCAGACCCGGTCCGCCCCGATCATCCGGACGTTCCAGGTCGGCCCGCCGGGCGCCGGCAGGTCACCGCGGGTGGTGGGCGCGGCCTCCGGCAGCGGCCGGACCCGCTGGCTGAGCAGCACCCGGGCCACCTCGGGACGCCCGGCCAGCCAGGCCCGCACCGCCGGACCGCCGTCGGTCTCGATCGCGTTGACCAGGTAGTACGGCGTGGGGCGCAGGCCGAGCCGGGACAGGTCCCGGCGCAGCCCGCCCTGGGTGCGCTCGGCGGTCGCCACCAGTCGGCGGTAGACCTCGGCGGCCCGGGCGTCGCGGCCGGCCCGGCCCGGGGTCCCGGCGGGGATGCCGGCGAGGTCGGCCTGCTCGCGGAGCACCACCAGCAGCCGCTCGCCGTGCAGGCCGGGCTGGCCGGGACCGAGGTCGACCACCCCGACCGCGACGAGCAGGACGCCCGCGGCCAGCGCGGCGACCCGGCGGCTCGGGGTGCGTCCGTGCCGGCGGGCCAGCAGGACGCCGTACCCGATGGCGAGCAGGAGCGCGACGGCGAGCCCGGCGCCGGCGGCGACCGCCACCCAGAACGGCACGTCCCGCCCGGCGACCAGAACGACGGAGATCTCCTCGGGATCGGCGAAGGCCAGCGGCCCGAAGAGCGCCAGGCCGACCAGCCAGCGGACCGGGGCGGCCCCGGCCGGTGTGCCGCCGCGCCGTGCCGCCACCTGGAGCGCGCCGAGCGCGAAGCCGACCGGTGGCAGGACGAACAGCGCGGGCAACTGCGCGCCGGACTGCCCGGTGCCGGCGGCGAGCAGCAGCAGGACGACCCCGCAGACCAGGCCGCCGACCAGCGTCAGCCGGGCCGGGTGAGCCGGCCGTCCCCGTCCCGCCACCGCGGACGGCTGCGCCGGTCCGGCGGTCACACCTGGTCCGGCAGCCCTCTCCGGCTCGTCGCCCGTGAAGCAGGACCAGAACCGGTCGTTCAGCAGTACACCGGCCAGCGACCCGACGGCAGCGGCCGCGAGCGCGGCGAGCGCGGTCTCCAGCAGACCGCCCAGCGCCCCGAGCCAGGCCCAGGGGAGTAGCAGCGTCAGGCCCGCGGCCACCGCCAGCAACGTCGTCGGTGTCCAATTCCACTTCTTCGGCCCCGTCTTCCGGTCCGCGGCGGCGATCGTGGACTCGGCGTCGGTTCGCGGGAGGACGCGGGCCGCGGCCATGGCGAGCAGGACGGCGGTTCCGGCCAGCGCGGCCAGATAGAGCTCGTGGTGGGCTGCCGGAAGTGCTCGCAGGCAGGTGAGCACGCCGAGCGCGAGCACGCCGGCGAGCCAGCCACGGCCGGTGGCCCGGACGGCGGCCGACCGGGGCAGCAGGGCAACCAGGAGGGCGGGCAGGCCGACCAACGCGGTGGTGGTCAGCGCCAGCACCGGCCAGAGCCACACCCACCGGTCGAGTCCGCTCTCGGTCTGCAGCTGTTCGACCACCCACCCGGTGGCCTGGAGCAGGGCGGTGACCGGCACGGTCCAGACGCCGAGGAAAGACGCTGCCACCACCGGCCACGGGCCTGGAGGACGGGCGGCTCCGGGCGGGAGGGGGTGATTCGACGGAGGGGGTGGGTAGGCCCGCATCCGGAAACCCTACGACGCTGTTGTGGGCCCGGTGCTCTGGCCGGGCCCGCGCGCCAGCCGGTCGATCCATCCGCCGAACTCCCGAGCCGGGTGGCCGGCCAACAGGCTCACGCCGGGTAGTCATCTGCGCTGAATCCGCCCGACCCTCCCCTCCGCTTTGCTCTGCTGCCCTCCCGGCAACACTCACTCCCGGTAGCTGTTGCGTAGGGGGCAGCAGAGCAAAGGGAGTGGAGGAGTGACGGGGATGTCGGCGGGGAAGGCGGAGGACGAACTGCTCAACCGCGTTCGAGGGCGGTGATGACGCCGCTGCCGGCGGTCCTCGGACCCCCGCAAAGGTCACTGAGAGTGGCCGATGTCCGGGGTTCGGCCCGCTTACTCCGGGTGACCGGCCGGAGGTGTGCCGAGTCTGACCCGGCCAGGGCCTGCTGTGCGACGCCCCGGACAGTTACCGTGGACGGGTGCGCGACCCCAACGTGTCCCGATCCGCCGCCGGCCAGCTTTCCCCGGAGCGTCGGGCCGCCGACCTGCGCCGGCTGCGCGCCGAGCGGTTCGACGTCCTGGTCATCGGTGGTGGGGTGACCGGGGCGGGGGCCGCGCTGGACGCCGCCTCCCGCGGGCTCAAGGTAGCCCTGGTCGAGGCCCGCGACTTCGCCGCCGGCACGTCCAGCCGGTCCAGCAAGCTGATCCACGGCGGCCTGCGCTACCTGGAGCAGTTGGAGTTCCATCTCGTCCACGAGGCGCTCACCGAGCGCGGCCTGCTCGCCACCCGGCTCGCTCCGCACCTCGTCCGGCCGGTCCCGTTCCTGGTCCCGCTCCCCACCAACGACGGGCTGCGCGACCTGCCGGCCCGGCTGTTCCGCCGCTCCTACTACGGCGCCGGGGTGGCCGCCTACGACGCCTTCGCCGGGCTCTTCGGCGGCGGCCGGGGCATGCCGCTGCACCGGCACCTGACCCGCGAGGGCGCCCGCCGGACCTTCCCCAGCCTCAAGGCCGAGGGCCTGGCCGGCGCGATCCGCTACTACGACGGCCAGGTGGACGACGCCCGGCTGGTGACCACCCTGGCCCGCACCGCGGCCAGCCTCGGCGCGACCGTGGTGACCAGCGCCCGGGCCGTCGGCCTGATCCGGCAGGCCCGCGAGGTCACCGGGGTCCGGGTCCGCGACCTGGAGGCGCGCCCCGGCTCGCCGGACGCCGAGTTCGAGGTGAGCGCCCGCACCGTCATCGCCGCCACCGGCGTGTGGAGCGACGACATGTCGCGGATGCTCAACGACGTCGGGCTGCGCCCCGGCATCCGGGTCCGGGCCTCCAAGGGCGTGCACCTGGTGGTGCCCCGCTCGGCGATCACCGGCGAGACCGGGCTGATCCTGCGCACCGCCACCAGCGTGCTCTTCGTCATCCCGTGGGGCGGGCACTGGATCATCGGTACCACCGACACCGACTGGCGGCTCGACCGGTCCCACCCGTCCGCCTCCGCGCGGGACATCCAGTACCTGCTGGACCAGGTCAACGCGGTGCTCGACCGGCCGCTCTCCACCGCCGACATCGAGGGCGTCTACGCCGGGCTGCGCCCGCTGCTGGCCGGCGAGGCCGACTCCACCTCCAAGCTCTCCCGGGAGCACGCGGTCTTCGAGCCGATGCTCGGGCTGCTGCTGGTCGCTGGCGGCAAGTACACGACGTACCGGGTGATGGCCTCGGACGTGGTGGACCAGGCGGCCCGCCGGCTCGGCGGCGCGCGCCCCTCGCGTACCGCCGACCTGCCGCTGCTCGGTGCCGACGGGTACGCCGCGATGTGGCGGGACCGGGCCGACCTGGCCCGCCGGCACGGGGTGCCCGTCGGGGTCGTCGAACACCTGCTGGAGCGGTACGGCACGCTCACCGTGGAACTGCTGGCGCTGATCGACGTCGATCCGCTGCTCGCCTCCCCGCTGGCCGGGGCCCCGGAGTACCTCGCCGCCGAGGTGACGTACGCGGCCCGCGCCGAGGGGGCGCTGCACCTGGAGGACGTGCTGACCCGGCGTACCCGGATCTCCTTCGAGACCACCCACCGCGGCCTGGAATCGGCCGGGCACACCGCGGAGCTGATGGGCGCGGTGCTCGGCTGGGACGCGGCCACCCGGGAGCGGGAGGTCGCCCACTACCGGGCGCGGGTGGAGGCGGAACGCGAGTCGCAGTTGATGCCCGACGACGCCACCGCCGACGCGGCCCGGCTCGGCGCGCCGGACGTCCGCGGCTTCGCCGCCGACCGGGGCGTCGACGACGACAGCGTTGAACTGCCCACCTCGTCCCGCTGACCGACCCCTAGTGCGGTTCCGCCCACCCCTGGTGGTCCGGTCGGCTGGTTCCGAGCGCTACCTACGGTGGGGTAGGTTGCGGCGCGTGGTTCCCACTAAGTGGTCACGCACGTTGGCCCTCACCGCCGTCGCCGTCCTGATTTCCACAGTCACCGGTTGCGCGGTGTTCGGCTCCGACGACGCCGGATCCACAGCGGAGCGTCCCGTCGGGGGCGCGACCGGGACCGCGGGCGGTTCGGCCGGTACGAGCGCGGGTCGGGTCAGTCTGGTGCAGAAGCTCGGCCAGGACGGACCACTCCGGTCGCTCAACGTGGAGCCCGACGGCCGGTGGGAGTGCGACGACTGCGCGGGTGACGGCGTGACGTCGACCGGCGCGCTGGACGACGAGCAGGTCGCCCGCCTCCAGGGGCTGCTGGCCGACCCGCGGCTGGCCAAGGAGACCGACCAGGCCCGCCAGTACCGGGTGAGCTGCATCGACGCCCTCACGTCCAGCCTGCTCACCTCGGCCGGCCTGATCACCTCGCAGGACTGCCCGGGCGAGGAACGACCGCCGGTGGCCAACGAGATCCTGCTGCTGCTCACCCAGGCCACCCCGGCCGAGCCGGCGGCCTGACCGCCCCCGGGCACCCGGCCCGGCTCAGAACACCTTGCCCGGGTTGAACAGTCCCGCCGGGTCCAGCGCCGCCTTGATCGACTGGTGTACCCGGATCCCGACCGGCCCGATCTCGCGGGCCAGCCAGTCCCGCTTGAGCAGCCCGACGCCGTGCTCTCCGGTGCAGGTGCCGCCGAGGTCGAGGCCCAGCCGCATGATCTCGTCGAACGCCCGCCGGCCCCGCTCGAGGCTCGCCGGGTCGGCCCGGTCGACCACGATGTTGGGGTGCATGTTGCCGTCCCCGGCGTGCCCGACCACGCCGATCGGCACGTCGCACTCCTTGGCGATCCGGGCCACCCCGTCCAGCAGCGCGGCCAGCGACCCGCGCGGCACCGCCACGTCGTCGATGACCAGGCCGCCGTTGCCGCCGGGGAAGGCCTCGGCGGCGAACTTCTCCATCGCCGGATGGGCCAGCCGGCGGGCCTGGAGCAGTGCCGCCGCCTCGACCGCGTCGGTGGCCGCGTACACCTCCTCGGCGCCGGCCGCCTCGCACACCTCGGCGATCCGGGCCAGGTCGTCCGCCGCCCGGGCGCCGGTGTCGGTGGCGGCCAGCAGCAACGCCTGCGCGTCGGTACGCAGCCCCATCGGCCGGTACGCCTCGATCGCCCGCAGGTGGGTGCGGTCCAGCAACTCCAGCAGGCTGGGGGTGAGCCCCTTCGCCGCGATGTCGGCCACCGCCGCGCCGGCCTCGGCGGTGGAGCCGAAGACCGCCACCATGGTGAGGGACTCCTCCGGGGCGGGGCGCAGCGACACGGTCACCTCGGTGATCACCCCGAGGGTGCCCTCGGAGCCCACGAAGAGCCGGGTCAGGTCGTAACCGGCGACGCCCTTGGCGGTGCGCCGGCCGGTGCGCAGCACCTCGCCGGAGGCGAGCACCACCTCCAGGCCGAGCACGTACTCGGTGGTCACCCCGTACTTGACGCAGCACATGCCGCCGGCGTTGGTGGAGACGTTGCCGCCGATGGTGGACGACTCCCAGGAGCCCGGGTCCGGCGGGTAGTAGAGCCCGTGCCGGCGGACCGCTCCGGCCAGCGTCGCGTTGACCACGCCGGGCTGCACCACCGCGATCCGGCTCACCGGGTCGATCTCCCGGATCTCGTCCATCGCCACGGTGCTCAGCACGACCGCGCCGTCGACCGCGTTGGCCGCACCGGCCAGCCCGGTCCGCGCCCCCTGCGGCACCACGGGTACGCCGTGCCGGGCCGCCGCCCGGACCACGGCGACCACCCCCTCGGTGTCGCGCGGACGGACCACCACCAGCGGGACGCCGGCCGCGCACAGGTCGGCCTCGTCGCGCTGGTGCACGCGGAGCAGGTCCGGGTCGGTGAGGACGGCGTCGTCACCGAGCGCGGCCCGCAGGTCGTCGAGGAGGGGGGTTCCGGCCATGGGGGAGAGGCTAACCGGCGGCTAGATTGGCCGCCATGCTGTACGTGGACCGGCCCGCCTGGCCGTGGCGGGGGCGGCTCTGGTCCCATTTGATCAGCGACGTCTCCCACGCCGAGTTGCACGCCTTCGCCGAGGCGCTCGGCGCCCCCCGCCGCGCCTTCGACCGGGACCACTACGACATCCCGGCCGAACGCTTCCCGGCGGCGGTCTGGCTCGGCGCCCGGGTCGTGCCCAGCCGGGAGATCGTCCGCCTGCTGCGCGACTCGGGCCTGCGCCGGCCCAAGCACCTCAGCGCAGGGCGGCCAGTTCGCGGCTGAGGTTGGCGCGGGCGCGGGGTTCCCACTCCCGGGCCAGCGGGGGCAGCCGGTAGAGCGCGGGCAGGGCCAGCAGGGACGCCAGCACCCGGGCCCGGCCGTCCCGGAAGTCCGGCTCGGCCACGTGGGCGTACTCCTGGCGGACGGCGGCGGCGTACGCGTCGTACTCCGGTGGCGGTGCGGCCAGGACGGCCAGGTCGGCGTCGCAGAGCAGCGCGCCGTCGGGGTCGCCGGCGGCGACCGCGTGCCCGGCGGTGAGCAGCACCAGCCGGCGGACCTCGGCCACCGCGGCGGCCGGCGTCCCGAGCCCGGTCAGCAGGGCACCGGCCAGTTCGGCGCTGTCCCGCTCGTTGGCGTCCCCGGCGGCCCTCGGGTCGTAGACCGCGTCGTGGCACCAGGCGGCCAGCCGGACCAGCTCCGGCCGCGGGGCCAGCCCGGCGTACGCGTCGACCACGTCCAGCACGGCGGTCAGGTGGTCGACGGTGTGGTAACGCCGGTGCGGCTCCCGCCACCGGGCCAGCAGTTCCGCGCCGGCGGCCGTCAGCGCCGTCCCGTCGGTCGCCCCGGCGGCCGTCAGCGCCGTCCCGTCGGTCGCCCCGGCTTCCCGCGCCGCGGCCCGCCAGCGGTCGATCAACTCCGTCACCCCGTCGAGTCTGCCCGAGTCCCGAGGATTCACCTTCGCCGGTCCGGGTAGTCCCCGCCATGGCCGTGGCCCGGGACCGACGACCGTCGTTGATGCGGCGTGTCGTCCTGCGCGACGGCGCGGGGGACGTCGACTCCGCCCGGATCGCCGAGGCGGTGGAGGAGTTGCGGCACAAGAGCAAGGCCACCCTGCACGACCGGCTGCACCGGGTCCGGATGGCGCTGGGGCTGGCCGTGCAGGCCGGGCTGGCCGCCGCGCTGTCCTGGATCGTGTCGCACGACTTCCTGCACAACCCGCAGCCGGTCTTCGCGCCGATCTCCGCGGTCGGCACCCTGGCCGCCTCGGTCGGCCAGCGGCTGCGCCGGACGGTCGAGCTGATCATCGGGGTGGCGGTCGGGGTGGCCCTCGGCGACGGGCTGATCTATCTGCTCGGCACCGGCGGCTGGCAGCTCGGCCTGGTGGTGACCGCGGCGATCCTGCTGACCATCTTCTTCGGCGCCAGCGTGGCCATCGTGATCCAGGCGGCGGCCACCGCGGTGCTGATCGTCACGCTCAGCCCGTCAACCCAGAACCTCGAACTGCCCCGCTTCGTCGACGCCTTCATCGGCGGCGGGATCGCGCTGCTGGTGACGGCGATCCTGCTGCCGCTCAACCCGCTGCGGGTGATCAACCGGGCGGCCCGGCCGGCGCTGGACCTGCTCGCCGTTCAGCTCGACGTGACCGCCGAGGCGCTGCGCAAGCGGGACCGCGGCAGCGCCCAACAGGCGCTGGAACGGCTCCGCGAGAACAAGGAGGAGCTGGCCACCTTCAGCGAGGCGATCGAGGGCGCGAAGGAGACCGCCACCCTCTCCCCGGCCCGCTGGCACCGGCGCAGCGAACTCACCCACTACGCGGAGGCGGCTGAGCCGATCGACCGGGCGATGCGCAACAGCGGCACCCTGATCCGGCGCTCGGTCACCATGATCGAGGACGAGGAGCCGATCCCCGAGCCGATGCCCGACGCGGTGGCCCACCTGGCGGAGGCGGTCCGGCTGCTGCGGCACGAGTTCGCCGTCGGCGAGGAGCCGGAGAAGGCGCGGGAGCGCTCGCTGCGCGCCGTCAGCGAGGCCGGCCGGGCGTACGGGCAGGGGGTCGGCTTCTCCGGCAGCGTGGTGATCGCCCAGGTGAGGACCACCGCCAGTGACCTGATGGTGGCCTCCGGCATCGAGCAGGAGGAGGCGAACCGGCTGGTCCGCCAGTCCTTCGGCAACCAGGAGCCGGCGCAAAGTGGCCAGGCCGAGCCGACCGCCGCCCCGAAGCCGCCCACCGCCCCACCGGTGGGCTGATCCGCGGCCGCGCCGCCCGCCGTGCCGTTCGGGGACGGCACGACGGGACCGTCGACTCAGCGCAGCGCGGCGAGGCCGGCCAGCAGCCGGTCCACGTGCTCTTCGGTGCTGCCCAGCCCGACGCTCGCCCGCAGCGCGGTCGGTGGCAGGTCGGTTCGCCCGCTGCGCGCCGCCGCCTCGGCCAGCAGTCGCCGGGCCAGCGGGTGGGCGCAGAACAGCCCGTCGCGGACCCCGACGCCGTCCCGGGCCAGCGCGGCGGCGACCTCGGCGGAGTCCCGGCCGGCCAGCACGAACGACACGATGCCGACCCGGGGCGCGTCCGGGCCGAAGGTGCGCAGCTCCACCGCGTCGGGCAGGGCGGCCAGCCCGTTGCGGAGCCGGGCCAGCAGCCGCTGCTCGTGGGCGTGCAGCGCGGCCCGGTCCGCGCCGGCCAGCGCGGCGCAGACCGCGGCCAGGGCCACCGCGCCGAGCAGGTTGGGCGTACCGCCCTCGTGGCGGGCCGGGCCGGTGGTCCAGCGCACCTCGTGGGTGGCGGCGCCGACGTGGCTGGTCGCGCCCCCACCGGCCAGGTACGGCGGGGCGGTGTCCAGCCAGTCCGCCCGGCCGAGCAGCACCCCGGCGCCGAACGGTGCGTACAGCTTGTGCCCGGAGACGGCGAGGTAGTCGACGTCCAGCGCGGCCACGTCCACCGAAGCGTGCGGGGCGAGCTGGGCGGCGTCGACCACGATCCGGGCGCCGTGCCGGCGGGCCGTCCGGGCCAGCTCGGCCAGCGGCCAGCGTTCCCCGGTCACGTTGCTCGCCCCGGTGACCGCGACCAGCACGGGCAGCGCCGAACCGGCCCCCCGGCGCAGCTCGGCCAGGGCGGCGTCCAACGCCCGGACGGCCGCGCCGGGGCTCTGCGGCACCGGCAGCCGGACCGAGCCGCGCGGCCAGGGCAGCAGGTTGGCGTGGTGCTCCCCGGCGAAGGTGACCACGGTGGTGCCGGCGGGCAGCGCCCGGGCCAGCAGGTTGAGCGCGTCGGTGGTGTTCCGGGTGAAGATCACGTGGTCGCCGGCGCGGGCGCCGAGGAAGTCACCGACGGTCTGCCGGGCCCGCTCGTAGGCGAGCGTGCAGCGCCGCGACAGCGCCCCGGCGCCGCGGTGCACGCTGGCGTACCAGGGCAGCAGTTCGGCCACCGCGTCGGCGGCGGCCCGCGCGCAGGGCGCGCTGGCGGCGTGGTCCAGGTTGACCTGCCCGGGTACGCCGAGCACGGCGAGCGGGTCCGCGACGGCCGGCGCGGGCGCGGGCGCGGGCGGAACGAGGGTGATGGTCATCGGGCACCTCCGGGGTCCAGGGACCCCGGGTGTGGGCACACCGGGACGGGGTCCGCGCTTGCCCAGCACGAGGATCGGGCCGGGCCCGGTCATCACCCGGGGCACCCCACCGCGAACAACGAGGGTTGCCGGCCAGCAAGCCGGGGCTTGACGCTGGCACTCGTGACCTCCCCGCAGCATAACCACCCGCCGAGGGCCCGGCCCAGTGGGTCGCGGATGACTACGCTGACCGCATGGCCGACACCCCGCCCGGCGGGCCCCCGCCGCCGCCGACCGCGCCCGCCGTCCCCTCGTCGGGCGCTGCCGCACCCCGGATGCCGCTGCGCCGACGGGGCTGGCCGCGAATCCTCGTGCTGGTCGGGGTGGTGCTGCTGATCGCCGCCTGCGCGGTCTACATGCTCTACACGCTCGGCTCCAACCTCGGCCTGGACGCGCTGCTGATCGGCGTCGCCGCCGCCGTCCTGCCGGTGCCGGTCCTGGTCGCCTGCTTCCTCTGGCTGGACCGGTACGAGCCGGAGCCACTGAAATACCTGATCTTCTGCTTCCTCTGGGGTGCCTTCGTCTCTACCGCGGCGTCGCTGCGGGTCAACGAGACCGCCGCCGCCCTGTTCAAGGACTGGGGGCTCTCCTCCGCGCTGACCGGCGTGCTGGTGGCCCCGTTCATCGAGGAGCTGACCAAGGCGCTCGGCCCGATCCTGCTGCTGGTCTTCCGCCGCCGGGAGTGGTCCGGCATCACCGACGGCCTGGTCTACTGCGGGCTCTCGGCGGTCGGGTTCGCCATGGTGGAGAACATCCTCTACCTGGGCGGCTACGGCTACGCCTCGGGCGCCGACCAGTGGGGCCCGGCCACCGGCGTCCGGCAGGTCTTCGCCATCTTCATCACCCGGATCCTGTTCTTCGGCTTCGCCCACCCGCTGTTCACCTCGATGACCGGCGTGGGGCTGGGCATCGCCGCCCGGACGGCCGACCGGCGGGTCCGCATCCTCGCCCCGGCCGCCGGCCTGCTGCTGGCGATGATGCTGCACGGCACCTGGAACCTGCTGCCCACGCTGGTCCAGGCCACCGGCGAGCTGGTGATCTTCATGTACGGGATCGTCGGCCTGATGGTGCCGATCTTCTTCGGCATGGTCGGCTTCGCGGTCTGGCTGCGCGCCTGGGAGGGGCGGCTCACCGAGCGCACCCTGCCGGACTACGTCCGGGCCGGCTGGCTCACCCCACCGGAGGTCGCCACGCTGGGCAGTCTGGGGCGTCGGCACGCGGCCCGCACCTGGGCCCGGCGGGTGGGCGGCGATCCCGGGCTGCGGGCGATGCGCGGCTACCAGTTCGCGGCAACCCGGCTGGCGCTGCTGCGCGACGGGATGCGCCGGGGGCTGGACCGCAAGCCGGCCGATCGGGAGCGGACCCTCCGGGAGGAGCGGGAACTGCTGGAGGCGATCGCGGCGTACCGGACGTTCTTCGCCGGGCGGGATCCGCAGGCGCCGGTCGGGGTCTGGGACGGCCAGCGCTACCACCTGCGCTTCCCGGACGGGTCGCAACGGGCCGTCGAGGCGCCCGACTCCCCGGTGGTGCCGGTCCCGGTGGTGCTCGCCCCGCCCGCCCCCGCGCACCCCGGCTACGGTCCGCCCGGCTGGTACGCCCCGAGCCCGGCCCCGCCCTGGCCGCCCGGCCCCGCCTGACCGACGACTGAGCCCGCCCCCCGCCCGGGGTGGCGGGCTCAGCTCATCAGGCTGGTCATGAAGTCGCCGAGCCCCTGGGCCATCGCCATCAGGGCCGCCCCGATCCCCTTGAACATCTGCGCCGCGCCGTCCGGGCGGAACGCCATGAAGTAGATCAGGAAGGCGACGAAGCCCCAGAGCAGCAGCTTCTTCACGAAAACCGGCATCGTCCCTCCCCAGGGCGCTGGACGTGCCTGGCTTCCCGCCGGGAAGCGCCACAAACAGCGCCGCCCGGCGGGTCGGGAACCGGCAGGCTAAAGGTAGAGGCCGGTGTTGCCGGTGGTGTCGGTCTCCACTCGCTCGGCGGCGACGGCGTGCACGTCCCGCTCGCGGAGCAGGACGTACCCCCGGCCGTGCAGCTCGACCTCGGAGCGGTCGTCGGGGTCGAAGAGCACCCGGTCGCCGGCCACGATCGCCCGGACGTGTGGCCCCACCCCGACGGCGGTCGCCCACGCCAACCGCTTGCCGACGGCGGCGGTGGCCGGGATCACGATGCCGGCGGTGGAGCGGCGCTCGCCCTCGTTGCCCTCCACCCGCACCAGGACGCGGTCGTGCAGCATGCGGATCGGCAGGCCGGAGTCGAGGTTCTGGTCGGCGGTCACGCAGAGACGCTACCGCGTGCGGTGTGCCCGTTCGCCTGGTGGTTGAGGGGAGTCGGCGCGGGGCACAGTGTGGCGGAACTGCCCTACGGTGACGGCTGTCGGACATACCCTGTCCGGACCGTCGTCGTGGGCGGCCTGGTTCGTTCCTGAGGAGGTGCGCTTGAGCCGCTTCGAGCGGGTACGCGGTCGGCTCCGCCACGCGTACGAGTCCGGACGGGAGTCGGTGCGCGCGGGTCGCGCCGACCACGCCGACGTTCCCGAGGAAGCCGGTGTCGCCTCGCCGGCCGTGCCCGGGCCGGAGGCGCCCCCGTCGGCGACCGTGGTCGGCGCGCCGCCCCCGGCGGCCATGCACAACTCCACCTCCAGCCGGGACGACGCCGACGTCCCGCACGCGCTGCGGATCGCCGCCGCGTGGTCCTGGCGGCTGATCGTCATCGGCGTGGTGACCTGGGCGCTGCTGAAGATCGTCGGCACCATCAGCATCGTGATCATCCCGCTGGCGGTGGCGCTGCTGCTGTCGGCGCTGCTGGCGCCGGCGGTGGGCTGGCTGCTCAGGGCGCGGTTTCCGAGGTCGTTGGCGACCGCGGTGGTGCTGGTCGGCGGGCTCGCCGCGGTGGTCGGCACGCTGACCCTGGTGGTGAACGAGTTCATCCAGGGCGTGCCCGAGCTGAGCAAGAAGTCGTCGGAGGGCGTCCGGCAGATCCAGGACTGGCTCAAGACCGGCCCGCTGCACCTCTCCGACAGCCAGCTCAACCGCTACATCGACGAGGCGCAGGGCTGGATCAACGGCAACACCGAGAAGTTCACCAGCGGGGCGGTCTCCACCGCGGCCACCCTGGCCGAGCTGCTGACCGGCACGGTGCTGGTGCTCTTCGCCACGTTCTTCTTCCTGCGCGACGGCAACAGGATCTGGCGGTTCCTGGTCCGGCTGCTGCCGGTGGCGGCCCGGTGGAAGGTGGACGACGCCGGCCGGGCGTCCTGGGCCACGCTCGGGGCCTACGTCCGGGCCACCGTCCTGGTGGCCTTCATCGACGCGGTGGGCATCGGCATCTTCCTGGTCATCTTCGACGTCCCGTTCGCGTTCCCGCTGGCCGCGCTGGTCTTCCTGGGCGCGTTCATCCCGATCGTCGGCGCCGCGCTCTCCGGTGTCGTGGCGGTGCTGGTGGCGCTGGTCGACAGCGGCCCGGTGACCGCGCTGATCATCCTGGGCGTGGTGATCGGTGTGCAGCAGGTGGAGGGGCACCTGCTGCAGCCGCTGATCATGGGCCGCGCGGTGGCCATCCACCCGCTCGCGGTGATCATCGGGATCGCCGCCGGGGTGGTGCTGGCCGGCATCACCGGCGCGCTGGTCGCCGTCCCGCTGATCGCGGTGCTCAACACCGCCGTCCGTCGGCTCGCCGCCCGGACGGTCCCGGACACCCCGCCGGACGCCGTGGTCGTCGCCTCCCAGGCGCCCTGACCCGTTCCACCTCGTCGAGATCCGCGCGGCCCACTCAGGGGCGCGCGGATCTCGCGCGTTCAGGCCTTGGCGAGGCGTTCGAGCGCGCCGCGGGCCACCTCGGGGCGGGTGGTGTACCAGAACGGGGGGAGCGAGCGGCGCAGGAACGGGCCGTAGCCGCGGGCCGTCTCCAGTCGGGAGTCGAGCACCGCCACCACGCCCCGGTCGCCGGTGGCTCGGATCAGCCGGCCCACCCCCTGGGCCAGCCGGACCGCCGCGATCGGCACGCTCACCGCGGCGAAACCGGAGCCGCCCCCGGCGTCCACCGCCGCCGCCCGGGCCGCCGCGAGCGGCTCGTCGGGGCGGGGGAAGGGCAGCCGGTCGATCACCACGAGCTGGCACGCGTCGCCCGGCACGTCCACCCCCTGCCAGAGCGACATCACCCCGAACAGGCAGCTGGACCGCTCCTCGCGGAACCGGCGGACCAGCAGCGGCAGCGCCTCCTCGCCCTGGAGCAGCACCGGCAGGTCGGTCCGCGCCCGGAGCAGCTCCGCGGCCTGCTGCGCGGCCCGTCGCGAGGAGAAGAGCCCGAGGGTACGACCACCGAGCGCGCCGACCAGCCCCAGCAGCTCCTCGCCGGCCGCCTCGGGCAGCCCCGACACGCTGGGGCGGGGCAGGTGCGCGGCGACGTAGAGGATGCCCTGCCGGGCGTAGTCGAACGGGGAGCCGACGTCCAGCGAGCGCCAGCCCGGCCCCTCGGTGGCGGGAACCACCCCGGTGGCGGCCCTGCTGCCCGCAGTGGTGGCCACCGCGCCGGCGGTCGGCGTGTCACCACGCGGCACCGCGCCGGTCGACCGGCCGGCCGAGGCGGTGGCCATCGCGGCGGCGGCCGGGGACGGCGGTGCGGGTGCGGGCGCGTCCAGCCCCAGCGCCCGGGCCACCGTGTCGAACCGCCCGCCCAGCGCCAGGGTCGCCGAGGTGGCCACCACGGTGCGCTCGTCGTACAGGTGGGTGGCGAGGGTCCCGGCGACCGAGAGCGGCGCCACCACCAGCGCCCGACGGCTGCCGTTCTCCGGCTTCTCCACCCAGGCCACGTCGTGGTCGCCCTCCTCCAGCAGCCGCTGGGCGGTGGTGGAGAGTTCGTCCAGCGCCGCCTTGGCCTGCTGCTTGCGCACCGGGTCCGGGTCGTCGGACTTGATGTCGCCGATCGCCTCGAGCGCGGCCCGGGTGGCGGCGTCCAGCAGGGTGCACGCCTCGCGCAGCGCGGCCGGCAGCCCGCCGGTGAGCCGCCCGGCGGGCGCCTCGGCCAGCCCCACGGCGAGCGCGTCGCCGGCCTCGGTGAGCCGCTCGGCGACGTCCGGCCGCAGCAACGGCCGGGCCCGCCGGGCGGACCGGTCGATCAGCTCCGGGACCAGCTCGGCCTGGGCGGCGGAGGAGACCCGGTCGGCCAGCTCGTGCGCCTCGTCGACGATCAGCAGCTTGTGCGGCGGCACGATGTGCCGGCCGGCGAGCATGTCCACCGCGAGCAGGCTGTGGTTGGTGACCACGATGTCGGCCTCCCGGGCCCGGGCCCGGGACGCCTCGGCGAAGCACTCCTGGCCGAACGGGCAGCGGGTGGCGCCGACGCACTCCCGGGCCGGCATGGAGACCAGCCGCCAGGCCTGGTCGTCGACGCCCGGGTCCAGCTCGTCGCGGTCGCCGGTGGCGGTCTCCTCCGCCCAGTCGCGCAGCCGCTGGACCTGCTTGCCGAGCCGGCCGGCCTCGCCCAGCCACTTCGTCTGACCGGCGGGCCGGGCGGCCGGGGCGTCGAAGAGGGTGTCCTCCGGCTCCTCCTCGGTGGAGTTGTCCAGCCGGGCCAGGCAGAGGTAGTGGTGCCGGCCCTTGAGCACGGCGAAGGTGGGTCGGCGACCGAGCAGCGGCTCCACCGCGTCGGCGAGCCGGGGCAGGTCGTGGTCGACCAGCTGGGACTGCAACGCCAGGGTGGCGGTGGAGACCACCACCGGCCCGTCCACGGTCAGCGCCGGGGCGAGGTACGCCAGCGACTTGCCGGTGCCGGTGCCGGCCTGGACCAGCAGGTGCTCGCGGGTGGCGACGCTGCGTTCGATCGCCTCGGCCATCTGCTGCTGACCCGGGCGGGCGGCCCCGCCGGGCACCGCGCCGACCGCTGCGGTGAGCAGCTCGCTGCCGCTGGGCCGGTCGCCCCGACGCCGGCCGGAGCGAGCCGACGGGGTGGCGGAACCGGTGGCGGTGCGGGGCGGAGTCACCGTGAGACGGTACCCGCCGCGGCCGACAGCGGGCGCGCCGCCGCCCCGCGCGGAATACCCGATCGTGACCGGTTGCGACCGTGCGGCGACGCGTGGGCGGAATCGGTTAGGGTGCGACTCATGCCGAGCGATGTGGTCCGAGTGATCTACCGCAAGTACGACGGCAGCGCCCACCGCGACTACCCGGCCCGCCGCCTCGCCGAGGACGACCTCGGGGTCTGGCTGGGCGTGCCCGCCGGCACCGAGTCGGTCTACCACGGCCGGCCGTCGGTCGAGCAGATCCCGTTCGTCCTGCTGGTGCCGCACCACGGCTGGTGGACGGGGATGTTCAACCCGCCCCCGCGGACCAGCGAGGTCTACTGCGACATCGCCACCCCGGCCCGCTGGGAGGGCGACGACACGGTGCACCTGGTCGACCTCGACCTGGACGTGGTGCGCCGGCGGGCCACCGGCCTGGTCGAGCTGCGCGACGAGGACGAGTTCGCCGAGCACCGGGAGCGCTTCGGCTACCCGGACGACGTGGTCGTCGAGGCCGAGCGGGCGGCCGGGTGGCTCTTCGGCGCGCTCGGCGACGGCACCGAGCCGTTCGCCACGTCGTACCGGAAGTGGCTCGCCCTGGTGGTCTGAGCCGGCGCTGGGCCACCCGGCCCGTCGGTGGTCAGCCGTCGACCCTGTCGAACTGTGGCAGGTCGTGCAGCTTGTCCGGGTTGAGCTGGTTGAAGATGCCGGTGATCCGCCCCTCGTGCACCGCGAAGGCGGTGACCAGCCGCAGTACCCGACCGTCGGGGTACGCGCCCTCGAACTGCAGGCCGAGCGCGCCGTTCACCAGCACCGGCCGGGCCCGGACCGGCTGGTCGTACCGGCCGGCCCGGCGGAACAGGCCGAGGGTGAAACGGGCCACCGGGTCGGCCCCGGTGACCGGCCGGCGGGCCGCCGGGAAGTGCCCGCCGCTGTCGCCGATCAGCACCACGTCCGGAGCCAGCACCCGCATCAGGGCGGCCAGGTCGCCCGACTCGGTGGCGGCTACGAAGGCGGCCACCACCCGCTGCTGCTCGGCGGCGTCGGCGGTGTGCCGGGGAGCCTGCGGGGCCTGCACCGCCCGGCGGGCCCGGGAGGCGAGCTGCCGGGCCGCCTCCGGGGTGGTCTCCAGCGCCTCGGCGATCCGGGCGAACGGCACGGCGAAGACGTCGTGCAGGACGAAGGCGACCCGCTGCTCCGGGGTGAGTCGTTCCAGCACCACCAGCAACGCGGTGCCGACCTGGTCGCGGCGGACCGCCCGGTCGGCGGGGTCGGGGGCGAACCCGTCGGTGGCGGGGGTGGCGCCGGGCAGCGCCACCAGCGGCTCCGGCAGCCACTGCCCGGGGTACGTCTCCCGGCGTACCCGGGCGGAGCGGAGCACGTCCAGGCAGATCCGGGCGCAGGTGGTGGTGAGCCAGCCGCCGAGGTGCCGGACCTCGGCGCGGGCGGCCGGGTCGGCGAGCGCCCCCGCGTACCGCAGCCAGGTCTCCTGGACGGCGTCCTCCGCCTCGCTGCGGCTGCCCAGCATCCGGTACGCCACCGCCATCAGGCGCCCGCGCTCCGCCTCGAACTCCGCCCCGAACTCCGTCGCCAGCTCCACGGTCGTCCCACCCTCCCCGTCGGGCACACATTCTCCCCATTGCACAAGACGTCTCGGCGCCCCGAAACGTGACACCGTCGCCCGCGCCCCTCGCCCTTTTCACGATCCGCGCAACTTCCCGGCGGCGGGGGTGGGAGGGGAGGGTGGGGCCGCCTCGGGAGGCGGGGGTGGGCGGGGTGGGTGAGGATCGGGGGATGGGCACTGTCGAAGGATCGGAGTTCGTGGCGCCGAGGGGTGGCACGATGCGGGACCTGCTGCGGGTCCCGGCGGACGGCACCGCGGTGGACCTGGGGGCGATCGACCCCCGGTCGACCCCCGGCCTGCCCGGCGCGGCCGGGAAGGGCGGCGAGCGCAAGGCCTGGGCGCGGGAGCAGGTCGCGTTGATCGGCGCGGAGCTGGGCCGGCAGCAGGAGATGCTCTTCGCCACCGCCAAGGCGGCCGCGGAGCCCGAGGCCCCCGCCTCGGCCCCCACCTCGGGTGGCCCGGAGCTGGACGGGGACCGGCCGAGGCGGGTGCTGCTGGTGCTCCAGGCGATGGACTGCGGCGGCAAGGACGGCACGGTCAAGCGGGTGGCCGGCGCGATGAACCCGCTCGGCCTGCACATCCGCTCGTTCGGCCCGCCGACCGGGGAGGAGTTGGCGCACGACTTCCTCTGGCGGATCCGGCGGGCGCTGCCCCCGCCCGGGTACGTCGGCGTCTTCAACCGGTCGCACTACGAGGACGTGCTGGTGGCCCGGGTCGGGTCCCTGGTGCCGGAGGCCACCTGGCGGGCCCGGTACGACGAGATCAACGCCTTCGAGCGGGAGCTGGCCGACGGCGCCCTGACCGTGGTCAAGGTGATGCTGCACATCTCCCGCGACGAGCAGGCCGCGCGGCTGATGGAACGGCTGACCGACCCGACGAAGCACTGGAAGTACAACCCGAGCGACCTGGACTCGCGGGCCCGTTGGGACGACTACCAGGCGGCGTACGCGGAGGCGTTGGCCCGGTGCGACACGGACGCCGCGCCCTGGTTCGTGGTCCCGGCGGACCGCAAGTGGTACCGGGACTGGGCGGTCGCCCACCTGCTGCGGGAGACGTTCGAGGGCCTTGATCTGGGGTATCCGGCTGCCGGTTTCGACGTGGAGCGGGAGCGCCAACGGTTGCGGAGCGGGGATGAGCGGGCCAAGGTGAACGGCGGGTGAACGACCGGTAAACCGGGTCTGACCTGGGGTGGGCCGATCGATGCCCGATTCCGGGGTGTACCTAGCATGCCCTTCAGCGGACGTCTCGACGGCGTCGGCCACCCTTCCACCGACACGACGAGGTCCGTGCTGTGAAGTTTTCCTTCCGTCCCACCGAGGGCGCCTTCTACGAGCTCTTCACCAGGGCCGCGCAGAACCTGGTGAAGGGCACCGAACTGCTCAACGAGCTGGCCCTGCCCGGCGTCGACGTGCAGTCGGTGAGCGAGCGGCTGACCGAGGTCGAGCACGACAGCGACCAGATCACCCACGAGCTCTACAAGAAGATCAACTCCACCTTCATCACCCCGTTCGACCGGGAGGACATCTACCGTCTGGGCTCGCTGCTCGACGATGTGATGGACCACCTGGAGGCGGTCGGCAACCTGCTCTACCTGTACGGCCTGACCAAGCTGCCGGCGCTCCCGCGGGAACTGCACGAGCTGGTCAACGTCCTCGACCAGCAGGCCAAGCTCACCGCGGACGCGATGCCCCGGCTGAAGTCGATGAAGGACCTCGAGGAGTACTGGATCGAGTGCAACCGGCTCGAGAACGACGGTGACCAGGCGTACCGGATGCTCCTGGTCCGGCTCTTCTCCGGCGAGTACGACGCGCTGACCGTGCTGAAGATGAAGGAGGTCGCCGACGAGCTGGAGGCCGCCTGCGACGCCTTCGAGCACGTGGCCAACACCGTCGAGACCATCACGGTCAAGGAGTCCTGAACCCGTGAGTCCCGAACTCATCGCCGTCCTGGCGGTGATCATCGCCGCGATGGCGTTCGACTACACGAACGGTTTCCACGACGCCGCGAACGCGATCGCCACCAGCGTCTCCACCCGGGCCCTGACACCCCGGATCGCCCTGCTGCTGGCCGCGGTCGGCAACTTCATCGGCGCCCACTTCGGCGCAGGCGTGGCCAAGACCGTCGGCGACGGGCTGGTCACGCTCCCAACCGGGGTGGCCAGCCTGGGGGTGGTCTTCGCCGGGGTGCTCGGCGCCATCGCCTGGAATCTGATCACCTGGTACTTCGGCCTGCCCTCGTCCTCCTCGCACGCCCTCTTCGGCGGGCTGGTCGGGGCGACGCTGCTGGCCACCGGCGGCGTGGTGCAGTGGGCCAACATCGGCCAGAAGGTCATCCTGCCGATGGTGCTCTCGCCGATCGTCGGCCTCACCCTCGGTTACCTGCTGATGCTGGCCATCCTCTGGGCGTTCCGGAAGGGGCAGCCGGGCAAGCTCAACCGGGGCTTCCGCTGGGCGCAGACCGCCTCGGCGGCGGCCATGTCGGTCGGTCACGGTATGCAGGACGCCGCGAAGACGATGGGCATCATCGTGCTGGCCCTCTACACCGGTGGCTACCAGGACGACAAGACGCACATCCCCGGCTGGGTGTTCTGGACGTCGGCGACCATGCTGGCGCTCGGCACCTACTCCGGCGGCTGGCGGATCATCCGTACCCTCGGCCGCAAGATCATCGACCTGGGCCCGCCGGAGGGCTTCGCCGCCGAGACGGTGGCCAGCGCGGTGCTCTACTTCAACGCCCTGGTGCTGAAGGCGCCGATCTCCACCACCCACACGATCACCTCCGCGATCATGGGTGTGGGCGCCACCAAGCGGCTCTCCGCGGTCCGCTGGAACGTCGCCGGCAACATCGTGATCGCCTGGATCATCACGTTCCCGGCGGCCGCGCTGATCGCCTGCCTCGCCTACCTGCTGGTCCGGCCGCTGTTCTGAGCGTCCGCACGCCGGCACGAGGGGTTCCCCGCCACGGCGGGGGACCCCTCAGGGGTACTCGACCCCGATCTGCTCCCGGATGGCGTCCAGCAGCGCCAGCACCTCCAGCGTCACCGAGTGCGGCACCAGCGGGCTCTCCGTCAGCCCGGCGGCCAGGCAGCGCTGCACCTCGGCCGCCTCGTGCTGGTAGCCGCCGCCGACCAGCTCCGCGGTGATCGTCTCCGGCTCGGCGTCGGCCCGGTGCAGCACCGCCGCGGCGGGCCGGTAGAACGGCTCGGGCAGGTCGATCCGGCCGGTGGTGCCGGTGACGGCGGCGGTGACCGCGGTCGCCCCGACCATCCCGCAGCTCAGCGTGGCCACCTCCCCCGAGTCGTAGCCGAGGACGATGCCGGTGTTGGCGTCCACGCCCTCCGGGGTCAGCTTCGCCCAGGCGTGCACGTGCTCGGGCACCCCGAGCAGCAGGTGGGCCAGGCTCAGCGGGTAGACGCCCAGGTCCAGCAGGGCCCCGCCGCCCAGCGCCCGGGCGCGCATCCGGTGCTCCGGCGGGAACGGCCCGGCCGCCCCGAAGTCCGCCCGGACGTGCGTCACCTCGCCGACCGCCCCGTTCGCGACAAGCTGAAGGACCTGGCGGATCATCGGATCACATCGCATCCACATGGCCTCCATCAGGAAGACCCCGCGGGCCCGGGCGAGTTCGACCAGCTCCGCGCCGGTGGCCAGGTCGAGGGTGAACGGCTTCTCCACCAGCACCGCCCGGCCGGCCTCCAGGCAGACCCGGGTCGCCTCGTGGTGGGCCGCGTGCGGGGTGGCCACGTAGATCACGTCCAGCTCGTCGTCGGCGGCCAGTTCCGACCAGGAGCCGTACCACCGGGCGGCGCCGTGCCGGGCGGCGAAGCGCTCGGCGCTCTCCGCCGTGCGCGACCCGACCGCCGCAAGCTCGGCCCCCGGCACCAACCGCAGGTCCTCGGCGAAGCGGCCGGCGATGTGTCCGGTGGCCAGGATCCCCCAACGCGTCATGCCGGCACGCTATCCCGGGCGACCCGGCGGCCGGTCGGGCAGCTCCACCCCTCGGGATCTAGGCTCGCGGGATGACCTTCGACGGCTTCGCCGCACCCCCCGCTCTGGTGGAGCACGCCCGCCGCTTCCGGGCCGAGGGCGGCGTCCCGGCGGTGCCCCGGGTCGCGGCCACCGTGCTGCTGCTCCGACCGGCCGGCGCCGACTTCGAGGTGTACGTCATCCGCCGGGTCGCCGCGATGACCTTCGGCGGGATGTACGCCTTCCCCGGCGGCGGGGTCGACCGGTCCGACTCGGAGGCCCACCTGGACTGGGCCGGCCCGACCCCGGCCGACTGGGCCGGGCGGCTGGGGCTCGCCCCGGACGCCGCCCAGGCCGTGGTCTGCGCCGCCGCCCGGGAGGTCTTCGAGGAGGCCGGCGTGCTGCTGGCCGGCCCGGACACCTCGACCGTGGTGGGCGACGTCAGCGGCGACGAGTGGGAGGCGGCCCGGCAGGACCTGGAGGGGCGCCGGGTGGGCTTCGCCGACCTGCTCGCCGGTCGGCGGCTGACCCTCCGGTCGGACCTGCTGCTGCCCTGGAGCCGGTGGATCACCCCCGAGTTCGAGCCGCGCCGCTTCGACACGTACTTCTTCGTGGCCCTGCTGCCGGAGGGGCAGCGGACCCGGGACGTCTCCGGCGAGGCCGACCACACCATGTGGATCCGCCCGGCGGACGCCCTGGCCCGGGCGGAGGCCGGCGAGCTGACCATGCTCCCGCCCACCCTGGTCACCCTGGCCCAGGTGGTCGCCGCCGGCGACCTGGCCGCGGTGGCGCGCGCCGCCGCCACCCGGGACGCCGCCACCCCGGTGACCCCCCGCCTCGACCTCCCCGAGACCGGCGAGCCGCGGTTCCTGCTCTCCTGACCCGAGGCAGGGGACGATCTTCGGCCGCACCCGTCGCGGACACGCCGAGGGGCGCCGGTCAGGTCGACCGACGCCCCTCGCGGACCGGGCACCAGCGGCTCAGCCGAAGCGGCCGGTGATGTAGTCCTCGGTCTTCTTCACGCTCGGGTTGCTGAAGATCTTCTGGGTGTTGTCGTACTCGATCAGCCGGCCCGGGTCGCCGGTCTTCTCGATGGAGAAGAACGCGGTCCGGTCGGAGACCCGGGCCGCCTGCTGCATGTTGTGGGTCACGATGATGATCGTGAACTTGTCCTTGAGCTGGAACATCAGGTCCTCGATGGCCAGCGTGGAGATCGGGTCCAGCGCCGAGCAGGGCTCGTCCATCAGCACCACCTGCGGCTCGACCGCGATGGTGCGGGCGATGCAGAGCCGCTGCTGCTGACCGCCGGAGAGGCCGGCGCCCGGCTTGCCGAGGCGGTCCTTCACCTCGTCCCAGAGATTCGCCGAGCGGAGCGCCTTCTCGGCGGCCTCCTCCAGGATCGACTTCTTCCGGACCCCGTTGAGCTTCAGGCCGGCCACCACGTTGTCGAAGATCGACATGGTGGGGAACGGGTTGGGGCGCTGGAAGACCATGCCGATCATCCGGCGGACGGCCGTGACGTCCACGTCCCGGTCGTAGACGTCCTGCTCGTCGATGGTCAGCCGACCCTCGACCCGGGCGCCCGGGAGCACCTCGTGCATCCGGTTGATCGACCGCAGGAAGGTCGACTTCCCGCAGCCCGACGGGCCGATCAGGGCGGTGACCGTCTTCGGCTCGACGGTCAGGTTGATGTTCTCGATCGCCTTGAAGTTGCCGTAGTAGGCGCTGACGTTCGAGGCTTCGACGCGCTTGGCCATGGTGGTGGTACCTCCGGTGATCATCGGCTCAGCCGGTTGCGGCGGGCGAGCAGCTTCGCCGCGATCGTCAGGATCAGGACGAGGGCGACTAGGGTGAGGGCGGCGGTCCAGGCCCGGGCCGGGGAGTACTTCGACGCGTCGCCCGCCTGCTGGTAGACGAAGAGCGCCAGCGAGGACTGGTTGTCCTCGAACGGGTTGGCGTTGATGGCGGCGGTGCCGCCGGCGACCAGCAGGACCGGCGCGGTCTCGCCGGCCGCCCGGGCGATGGCCAGCATCACCCCGGTGACGATGCCGGGCAGCGCGGTGGGCAGGACCACCCGCATGATGGTCTTCCACTTCGGCACCCCGAGGGCGTACGACCCCTCGCGCAGCGGCGCCGGCACCAGCCGGAGCATCTCCTCGGTGGAGCGGACCACCAGCGGCAGCATCAGCACGCTCAGCGCCAGGGCGGCCGCGAAGCCGGAGTACCCGGGCTGGCCGGAGGCGGTCAGGTGGGGCGAGACGACCAGCACCCAGAACGCCAGCACGAAGAGGCCGGCGACGATCGACGGGATACCCGTCATCACGTCGACGAAGAACCGGATCGCGAAGGCGAACCGGCCCCGGCCGTACTCCACGACGTAGATGGCGCAGAGGATGCCGAGCGGCACCGTGATCAGGGCGGCGATGCCGACCTGCTCCAGCGTCCCGAGGATGGCGTGGTACGCGCCGCCCTCCGGGTCGCGCGGGCCGATGTTGTTCATCGAGGTGCCGAAGAAGTTGCCGTCGAGCCGCTCGGTGCCCTTGCTGACCAGCGTCCAGACCACCGAGATCAGCGGCAGCGCGGCGAGCACGAAGGCGGCGTGGATCAGCGAGCTCCAGGTGCGGTTGCGCGCCTGCCGGCGGCCCTCGACGGCCGTGCTGGCCGCGTGGACGCCGCCGAGGTGGAGCAGCAGGGCCACCACGACGACCAGGACGGGGCCGCCGATGCCGGTGCCGTAGACGATCGCCGCCGACAGGGCCAGCGCTCCGGCGGCGATGCCGAGGACGGCGAGCAGCGGAAGCCGCCGGCTCCGCAGCGTGAGCGGCTGCGCCGGCGGTCGGGTGCGGTGCGAGGTGATGGTGCTCATGCGGCGGACTCCGTGAACTCCCGGCGGCGGTAGATGATCGCCCGCGCCGTCATGTTGACGATCAGGGTGATGACGAAGAGCACCAGGCCGGAGGCGATGAGCGCGCCCCGCCCGACGTCGTTGGCCTCGCCGAACTTCACCGCGATGTTCGCGGCGATCGAGTTGCCGCCGTTCTCCAGGATGTTGAAGGAGATGTTGTAGATGAAGCTCAGGGTGAGCGCGAGGGCGATGGTCTCGCCGAGCGCCCGGCCCAGGCCGAGCATGACCGCGCCGATCACGCCGGGTCGGCCGTACGGCAGCACGGCGGTGCGGATCATCTCCCACTTGGTGGAGCCCAGCGCCAGCGCGGCCTCCTCGTTGGCGGTCGGCGTCTGCAGGAAGACCTCCCGGGACAGGGAGGTGACGATCGGCAGCACCATGATCGCCAGCACCAGCGCGCCCAGCAGGACCGAGCGGCCGAAGGGCCCCTCGCCGCCGAAGATCGGGATCCAGCCGAAGTACGTGTTGAGCCAGACCGACAGGTCGGTGACCGGCCCGACGAGGTAGTCCCGGCCCCAGAGGCCGAAGACGACGCTCGGCACGGCGGCCAGCAGGTCGACCAGGAAGCCCAGGGCGGTGCCGAGCCGGCGCGGCGCGTAGTGGGTGAGGAAGAGCGCGATGCCCAGCGCCACCGGCACGGCGATCAGCAGGGCGATGGTCGCCGACAGGACGGTGCCGAACGCGAGCGCCCCGATGCCGAACTTCGGCTCGGGGTCGTTGGGGAACCAGCCCTCGAAGCTGAAGAAGTTGACGGTGTTGGCCCGGAGGGCCGGCACCGCCTTGGTGACGAGGAAGGCCGCGATGGCCACGATGGTGATCAGCACCACCGAGCCGGCGGCCATGGTCAGCAGACGGAAGACGGTCTCGGCGCCGAACTTCTGCCGCCGGGGCAGCGCTCCGCCGCCGCCGATCGGGCCGCGCGAACCGCGGCTCGTCGGGGTGGCTGAGAAGTCGGCCGCAACCGCCGAACCGGCGGGTCGGGCGTGACGGTCTGTCACGCGCGACCCGCCGGTGCCGGCGTCGGCCGAGCGGGGTGGGGTGTCGCCCATCTGCTCGCTCGCTCCGTTACGAAGGGGTCAGGATCGGATCAGTTTCAGGAGAGCTTGCTGACGACGTCGGCGACCTTGGTGCGGACCGACTCCGGCAGCGGGGCGTAGCCCAGCTCGGTGAGCGCCTGCTGGCCCTCGGCGCTGGAGGTGTAGGTCAGGAAGCCCTTGACGGCCTTGGCCTTGTCGGCCGGCAGGCCCTTGGTGCAGACGACCTCGTAGGTCACCAGGACCACCGGGTAGGCGCCGGCCTCCTTGGTGGCGTAGTCGATCGACAGCGCGAGGTTGTCGCCCTGGCCGCTGACCTTGGCGCCCGCCACGGCCTTGCCGGCGTTCTCGGCGGTCAGCTCGGCGAACTCGCCGGCGCCATTCTGGATCTTGGCCACGCCCACGCCGGCGTTCTCGGCGAACGACCACTCGGTGTAGGTGATGGAGCCCGGGGTGCTCTTGACGAAGTTGGTGACGCCGTCCGAGCCCTTCTGGCCGGTGCCGCCCGGGGCCTTCCACTCCTTGGCGTTGCCGAAGGTCCAGTCGGCCTCGGAGGTCTTGGTCAGGAACTTGGTGAAGTTGTCGGTGGTGCCCGACGAGTCGTTGCGGTGCACCGTGGTGATCGTGGTGGACGGCAGCGTGGCGTTGGCGTTGTCGGCCTTGATCGCCGGGTCGTCCCACTTGGTGATCTTGCCGGCGAAGATCTTGGCGACGGTGGCCGGCTTGAGCTGGAGGCCCTCGACGCCCTGGAGGTTGTAGGCCACCGCGATCGGGCCGGTCACCATCGGCAGGTCGACGGCCTGGCCGCCGGCGCAGCGGGCGTCCGCCTTCGGCTTGGCGTCCTCCTTGAGGGCGGAGTCCGAGCCGGCGAAGTCGGCGGTGCCGGCGGTGAACGCCTCGATGCCCGCGCCCGAGCCGGTGCCCTCGTAGTTGATGGTCAGGCCGGAGCACTTCTGCTGGTAGGCCTTGATCCACTCGGCCATCGCGTTCTTCTGCGCGGTCGAGCCCTGCGCGTTCAGGGTGCCGGTGCCACAGTCGGCGGCAGCGGAGCCGGAGGCCGACGGGGTGGTGGGCTCGTTGTTGTCCGAGCCGCAAGCGCTGAGACCGAGCATTGCGGTAAGGGCGAGGCAGGCGATGGCGCCGTGCCGCTGGAGCTTCACCTGAGGGGTTTCCCTTCACGTCTTGAGGAGCCGACCGGTCGGTGGCTCCGGCGCCGGCCACTGACCGGCTGATACGAAGCTAGGAGGGCCAGGTGGCCGGTTCGCCGGTCGCAAATGAACGGAAGGTGAACACCCACGGCCGGACGCGTGGCCGCTGGCTGAGGGACGGTTGACCGTTAGGTGAACTGCCGTCCCGCTATAGCTATAAATCCGATTTATCCGGCCAGTCGTTATCGCGCCGGTACACTGCCGTTATCGCTGCGTGACCGGGTGGGGTGCCCTCAGGCGAGCCGGTCGACTGTTGCTGGGCCCGCGGCTCCCGCGCGTACCCCAGGAGGGACCGGCGTGTCGTCGGGCAGGTTCGGGCGGCGCGGCCCGGCCGGCGCGGGCAGCAGCGCACCGCGCGCGCCCGCGGGCGCATCCCCGGTCAGTCCAGCCGATAGTTCACGTGCCCGCACCAGCGAGCGAACCCGAGCCGCTCGTAGAGCGCCACCGCGCGGGTGTTCGACTCGTCGACGTAGAGCATCACCCGGTCCAGCTTCCGCTGGTCGCGAAGGTGGGCGAGGCCGGCGGTGGTGAGGACCTTGCCGAGGCCGCCGCGATGCGCGTCCGGGTCCACCCCCAGCACGTAGACCTCGCCGATCCGGGCCGAGCCGGGACGCTCGTGCACCTTGGTCCAGTGGAAGCCGAGCAGCCGGCCGGTCGAGGTCTCCTCGGCGAGCAGGAAGCCGGCCGGGTCGAACCACGGCTCGGCCAGGCGCACCCGCAGGTCGTCGGGGGTCCACCGGCCCTGCTCGGGGTGCTCGGCGAAGGCCCGGGTGTTGAGCGCGAGCCAGGCCGCGTCGTCCTCGCCGGGGCGGAATGCGCGCAGCGCCACCCCCTCCGGCAGCGGCTGGTCGGGCAGCGGGGCGGTCAACGACCGGCGCAGCTGCCAGAGCACCCGGGCCCGGGCGAAGCCCAGGTCGACCGCGAGGGCGGCGGCGGACGGGTGGTCGCCGTGCGCCCAGGCCCGCAGCGGTCCGGAGGCCGCCGCCAGCACCCCCCGGGCCAGCGCCCGGCCGGTGCCCCGCCGTCGGTACGCCGGGTGGACCGTCAGCTCGACCCCGATCCCGTCGGCCGGATCGGTGGTGTCCAGGTGGGCGTACCCGGTGAGGGTGCCGTCGGCGGCCCGCGCGGTCAGGTGCACGGCGGGCGCCTCCGGATCCCGCAACCGCAGCAGGGTGTGCTCGTCGAAGGGGTCCGCACCGTCGGCGTCGCCCGCGAGGCGGGCCAGGGCCACGGCCTCGGCCACCTCGGCCGGGGCGAGTCGGTCGGCCCGGGCCACCCGGTCGATCGTCGGTTCCGCGCTGCTCACCCCGTCACCGTAGCCGGATCCGTCGGGGCGGTCCGGGCGGCCGCTCAGGTCGCCCCGTCGGTCGGCAGGGCCTCCAGCCGGAACCGGCTGGTCAGGTCGGGCAGGATCCCGTGCAGCGCGTCGACGGTGCCCTGCCGGTCCCCGCCGGCGTCGTGCATCAGCACGATCGAGCCGGCGGCGGTGTCCCGGGTGACCGTCGCGGTGATCTTCGCGGGGCCCGGCGCCTTCCAGTCGTCCGGGTCGACGGTCCAGTGCAGCGGGGTCATCCCCAGCGCCTCGGCGACGGAGACGACCGGGTACGTCCATGCTCCGCCCGGCTGCCGGAAGTACACGATGTGCGCGTTCGGCACGGCGGCCCGGATCGCCTCGTTGGTCCGGAGCAGGTCGGCGCGGATCGCGTCGGGGGAGCGCTTGCCGAGCAGCACGTCGTGGTTCCACGAGTGGTTGCAGAGGGTGTGCCCGTCGGCCACGATCGCCTGGATCAGGTCGGGGTGGTCCCGGGCGTTCTCGCCGACCACGCAGAAGGTCGCCTTCACCTGGTACTGGCGCAGCGCCTCCAGCACCTGCGGGGTGTACTGCGGGTCCGGTCCGTCGTCGAAGGTCAGCGCGACGTCGGGCGAGCCGGTGCTGACCCGGGCGCCGAAGAGGGTGCTGTCCGCGCCCGCGGCCATCCGGCGCTCCTCGGCCTGTTGACCGGTGGACGGGGTGTCGGGATTCTCCGGCGTGGGGGTCGTAACACCGTCGTGCCGGGTGCCGTGCTCGGGCGCCTGGTCGGCGTACTCGGCACCGTGGACGCCGGTGGCGACGCCGCCTCGGGAGCCGGGCGGGTCGGGCACCAGGCTGCGACCGAGCGCGTACGCGGAGCCGAGCAGGGCGGCGACCACCAGCGTGACGATGCCCACGGCGCGGCCGGTCGACCCGGCGCGCATCAGTGCCACCGTCCGAGCGGACCGCCGAACCGACCCTTCGTCGCCCCCCTGGTCAGTGCACGCACCGTCGCCCCCTTCGCCCTGTTGCCCGCAGATCAGACTAGAGCCGGCAACAGGTGCAAAAAGGGCGTATCGGAAACAGTCGTTCGGTGGGGGTGGAGCCGGGACGGGTGGCGTCAGACCGGCAGCGGGGCGTGCTCCGACTCGGGCAGCGACCGCGACGGCGGGACCACGAACTTGTAGCCCACCTGGCGGACCGTGCCGATCATCGACTCGTACTCCGAGCCGAGCTTGGCCCGCAGCCGCCGGACGTGCACGTCCACTGTGCGGGTGCCGCCGAAGTAGTCGTAGCCCCAGACCTCGCGGAGCAGCTGGTCCCGGGTGAAGACCCGACCGGGGTGCTGGGCCAGGAACTTCAGCAGCTCGAACTCCTTGTAGGTGAGGTCGAGCGGCCGGCCCTTCAGCTTCGCCGCGTAGGTGTCCGGGTCGATGGTCAGCTCGCCGGCCCGGATCGAGCCGCCCGCCCCGGCGGTGGCGTTGCTCAGCCGGCCGACCGCGAGCCGCAGCCGGGCCTCCACCTCGGCCGGCCCGGCGCCGGCCAGGATCACGTCGTCCACGCCCCAGTCGGCGTTCAGCGCGATCAGGCCGGCCTCGGTGACCACCGCCACCAGCGGCACGCCCAGGCCGGTGGCGTGCAGCATCCGGCAGGTCGCCCGGGCCTCGCTCAGCTCGGAACGGGCGTCGACCAGCACGGCGTCCGGGCTCGGCCCGGAGACCAGCGTGCGGACGTCGCGGGGCGCCGTGCGGACCGAGTGCGGCAGCAGGTCGAGCGCCGGCAGCACTGCCGATGGCTCACCTGCGCGCGCAGTCACCAGCAACAGGATCTCCACACGATCACCTCCGTCCCGGCGGCGCGGGGCCGCTGGCGACCAGCGGCACGAGCCCTGGGATCGGGCGTGGCGCTGAGAACTTGCGTGGGTCCCGGCGTCGCTGACGGGCGGGTAACGGCTTGAGCGTAACTGATCGCCCAGCTGAGGCCCGGGCGTCCTTTCCCGTTTGCCTGTTCTGTCCACGAACGCTCCGCAGGTTTTAACGTTGCCGAAACCGTGACCTCCGCCGGAGCGCCCTGGTCTGGCACGATCGGGGCGTGTTTCCCTCGAACTCGCCCGAGACCGGTCGCGACCGGTGGGCCGACGACGCGCACCCGGCCCCGGCCGGCCCCTCCCGCGGCTACCCGCCGGGTCCGCGTACCGGCCCGCCCGACGACGGTGAGCAGCGGCGCGAGCGCGGCGGGCCACGCCGGGCCCGCAAGGGCGGCTCGCCCCGCCGGCCGGACGACGAGCCCGAGGAGCCGGAGGAGGAGCCGGTCGAGCCGGTCGAGATCCGCAAGCCGCTCGCGCTCACCGTCGCGGGCTTCGCCGCGCTGCTCGGCGTCGGCCTGGTGCTCGGCGCGCAGACCGCCGGCCCCGGGCACCGGCTGCCGTTCGCGTTCATCGTCTTCGGCGTCCAGCTGCTCTTCGTCCTCGCCTGGACGATGGCCATGCGCCCCCCGGCGCTGCTGCTCGTGGCGGTGGTCAGCGCCGTGGTCGCGGCGGTCGCCGACACCGCCGCCGTCCAGTCGGACATCGCCGGCCTGGCCCCGCTGGGCTACGCCGCCGCGGGCGGCTTCGTCCTCGGCGTGCTCGGCCAACTGGTCCGCCGGGTCGACCGGATACGGGTGACCGACTCGCTCGGCAGCACCCTGCTGATCGTGGTCGGCGTGGTCGCCTTCGCCACCCTGATCACGCTGAGCCGGATCCCGGCCGGCACCCAGGCGATCACCGTCTGCCTGGTCGCCAGCGGCGTGGCCATCACCGTGGCCCGGCTCACCGACGCGGTCCTGCCCTGGCCCCGGCTGGCCCCCCAGGTGCCCAGGGGCGCGGCCGGCGTCGTCGGCGGGGCGATGATCGGCACGTTGACCAGCGCCGTGCTCGGCAGCTACCTGGTCGGCTTCACGCCGACCAGCGCGGCGGTGATCGGCCTGGTCACCGCGGCCACCGCCGTGCTGGCCGACCTCGCCGTCGGGTACGCCGAGGCGGGCCGGCTGATGGCCGGCGAGCCGCCCACCCTGTGGATCGCCCGGCACCTGCAGGGTCCGCTCGGCGGTTTCGCGCTCGCCGCGCCGGCCGCGTACGCGATGTGCGTGCTCTTCCTCTGACGGCACGGTTGAGCGTTCCGGCGCTCGGGTAGTAGCGGTGCGCCGTACCGTGTCGTTGGCCAGGAGCCGGTGACGTGGACACCCGACGGCGACGAGACACAGGAGGCGGCGTGGCTGAGGCGTACCCGGCGTACGAGGAGCGTCCCCGGCGGCGCGGGCGAAATCTGCTCGTCGCGCTGGTCGTGCTGCTGCTGGTCCTGGCCGGCCTGCTCGTGGTGGCCGACCGGGTGGCGGCCGGCGTGGCCGAGCGGGCCATCGCCGACCAGGTGAAGCAGGAGGTCGCCAAGCAGAACGCGCAGTCCTCCGCGCCGAAGGTGGACGTCGGCGGCTTCCCCTTCCTCACCCAGGTCCTCGACGGCAGGTACGAGCGGATCTCCATCGTGCTGACCGACGTGCAGGGCTCGGTGCAGGGCGACGCGGTGAGCCTGCCGCGGCTCGACGTGGACGCGCGCAACGTGCGGGCCTCGCTCGACACGCTCCGGTCCGGCCAGGGCGACGTGGTCGCGGAGTCGGTCCACGGCACCGGCACGGTCACCTACGACAGCCTGGCGAAGCTGCTGGACCGGCCGGGCCTGAAGCTCGGCGAGCAGAACGGCAAGCTGGCGGTGACCGCCCCGCTGGACGTCCTCGGGCAGCAGCTCACCGTCACCGGCACGGCCGACGTGACGGTCGCCGACAACGGCAAGGTGTCGCTGCGCTTCAACGACCTGAACGCCGAAGGGCTGCCCGCGGTGCCGCTGGCCCGGACGCTGCTGAGCAACTACGCCCAGGGCATCTCGGTCGACGTGCCCCTGCCGGAACTGCCGTTCCAGCTCAACGTCCGCAAGGTCGAGCCGAAGCCGGAGGGGCTGATGGTCACGGCCGACGCGAAGGACGTACCCATCAACTCGGCCGGCTGACCCGGTCCCCGCGTCCGGCCCGGCTCCGGCCGGGCCGTCGGCGTTCCCGGGGCGCGTCCCGGATGCTGGTCGGTCCGGTGGCAGGCGCGAAGGCGGCTGGTAATGTCCGTGCTCATGGGGACGCACCTCACCAAACGGCGCGCGGTCGACCTGTGCCGCGTGGCCACCTGCCTGTGTCGCTCCGTCATCTGACGGCGGGGCTGTCTCCGGCCGCCTAGCGGCCAACCGGCTTCAGGGTCCACGTACCCTCCCGGTGCTCTCCCACCGAAACGCCCGGCAGCGGCGCCGTCGCACGAACCCGTGATCCGTTCCTCTATGGGTCCCGCGCGTGGTGCGACAATCACCAATCTCGATCCACCCGCGCTGGCTCACCATCCATCCTCACCAGGGAGTGATCTGATGAGTCGCGACACCGCACTCGTCTCGGCCGAATGGGCCGAGAAGAACATCGACGCCCCGGGCGTCGTCTTCGTCGAGGTCGACGAGGACACGTCGGCCTACGACACCGGCCACATCGCCGGTGCCATCAAGCTCGACTGGAAGACCGACCTCCAGGACCCGGTCCGCCGGGACTTCGTCAACAAGGCCCAGTTCGAGGCGCTCCTCTCCGAGCGCGGCATCGGCAACGAGGACGCCGTGATCCTCTACGGCGGCAACAACAACTGGTTCGCCGCGTACGCGTACTGGTACTTCAAGCTCTACGGCCACCGGGACGTCAAGCTGCTCGACGGCGGCCGCAAGAAGTGGGAGCTGGACGCCCGCCCGCTGGTCACCGACAAGGTGGAGCGCCCGAGGACGCAGTACGTCGCGCAGGAGCCGGACACCTCGATCCGGGCCTTCCGCGACGAGGTGGTCGACGCGATCGGCACCAAGAACCTGGTCGACGTGCGCAGCCCCGACGAGTACGCCGGCCGGCTGCTCGCCCCCGCCCACCTGCCGCAGGAGCAGGCCCAGCGCGCCGGTCACGTGCCCACCGCGATCAGCGTTCCGTGGTCCCGGGCGGCCAACGAGGACGGCACCTTCAAGTCCGACGACGAGCTGCGCAAGATCTACGCCGACGCCGGGCTGGACGACGGTCGGGAGACCATCGCCTACTGCCGGATCGGCGAGCGTTCCTCGCACACCTGGTTCGTGCTGCAGGAGCTGCTCGGCCACCAGAACGTGAAGAACTACGACGGCTCCTGGACCGAGTACGGCTCGCTGGTCGGCGTGCCGGTGGCGCTCGGCGACACGCCCGGCGAAGCCGGGCCGGCCAGCACGGTGGGGAAGGCGTGATCACCATGACTGCTGTCACCACCGCCGCGGGCTGCGCCGCTCCGGACCAGGCCGCGCCGCTGCCGGCCAGCCTGGACCTGGAGAAGGAGACCGTCATCACCGGCCTGGTCAAGGCCGAGTCCGGCGAGGCCGTGCCGGGCGCGTACGTGCGCCTGCTCGACTCGACCGGTGAGTTCACCGCCGAGGTGGTCACCTCGCCGGCCGGCCAGTTCCGGTTCTTCGCCGCGCCGGGCAGTTGGACGCTGCGGGCGCTGTCCCGGCACGGCAACGGTGACACCGCCGTGACCGCCGGACGGGGCATCAACGAGGTTTCCGTCACCGTCGCCTGACCCACGCTCTGATCGGCCCGGGGCCGGTCACCCCGCCGGGGTGACCGGCCCCGACCGCGTGCGGTGGCGCCGGCCACCGCGGACGGCGCGGCGGACGGCGCGTGACACGATGAGCGGGTGAGTACCGTCCAGGCGGGGTGGGCCCCGCCGAGTGGTCCGCCGGAGCCGGCGCCGAAGCGGCCCTGGCTGCGCTGGCTGCTGGCCGTGACCGTGGCGTGGGGGCTGCTGCTCGCCGGGCTGACCTGGTGGTCGGTCCGGCACGACCCGCCGACCGTCCGCGAGCAGCGCACCCTCGCCCAGGCCGTGCCGGTGCTCAACCGGGCAATGGGTCAGCTGGTCACCGCGGTCGGCGACGGCGCCTGGGCGCTGACGCCGGAGACGGTCGAGCGGGGCTGCCGGGTCACCCCGATGGCCGACGGCGTGTCGCTGAGCCGGGGTCTGGACGTGCTGGTTCCCGCAGGCGGGGAGCGGGCGCTGCTGGAGCGGGTCGCGGACCGCCTTCCCGCCGGCTGGCGGGCCGGTGTCCGGACCAGCACGGACGGCCCCCGGCTCCGGGCCGACGCCGGCGAGTTCGTGGCCGTCGAGGGGCGGGTGGTCAGCGGCGGTCGGGTCCGGCTCTCCGCCGACACCGGATGCCGCCGGGCCGACGTCGAGATCGGCACGCTGCTGCCGGGGTACCCGGGGGAGCAGGCCCTGGACGAGGCGCTGCGCGCCCTCGCCCGGTCGGCCACCGGCCCCACCGAGCGGGCCGGCGCCACCTGCCCGGGGGGCGGCGCCGCCCGGACCGTCACCGTCCCGGCCGGCCCCGCGCCGGTGTCGCTGGCCGCGCTCCGGCCGCTGGCCGCCGGCGCACCGGTGGTCGACACCCCCGAGGTGTACGCCTACCGGCGCGGCCCGGTCGTCGTACTGGCCGACGCGACCGGTGAGCAGCTCCGGCTGAGCGCCTCCACCGGCTGCGCCGGCTGACCGGAGCCCGCCGTCGGGTGCGTCAGTGCCCGCGGGTCGAGTCGTGCGGGGTGCGGCTGCGGCCCAGGGCGTCCACCCGCCCCCACCGGCCCGGGATGTCCAGCAGCTCCACCCGGCCCATGCCCTCCGGCACCGCTGGGTCGATGATCAGGTGGTCGCCCTGCGGCTCCAGCCCGAGGATCACCCGCAGCAGCAGCAACGGGGTGCCGGCCGACCAGGCCTGCGGGCTGCACGCGGTCGGGTACTGGACCGGGTAGTCGGTGAGGCCGCGCTCGTACCCGGCGAACGCCTCGGGTAGCCGTCCGTGGAAGAACCGGGAGGCGCTGAGCATCGCGTCGCAGATCCGTCCGGCCTCCTCCCGGAAGCCGTACCGGGCCAGCCCCCAGGCGATGAACGCGTTGTCGAACGGCCAGACCGTTCCCACGTGGTAGCCGATCGGGTTGTAGCGGCCCTGCTCGGTGGCGAGGGTCCGCACCCCCCATCCGGAGAAGAGCCGTGGGCCGAGCAGGTGCTCGGCGATCCGGGCGGCCCGGGACTCGTCGACGATGCCGCTCCACAGCAGGTGGCCGATGTTGGAGGTGAGCGCGTCGACGTGCCGCCCCTCCGGGTCGAGGGCGAGGGCGAAGTAGTTCTTCTCCGGGATCCAGAAGTCGCGGTTGAACCGTTCCTTGAGCGCCGCCGCCTCCCGTTCCAGCCGCTCGGCGTAGGCGGGGTCGTTCCAGAACTTCCGGGCCATCCGGGCGCCGCGCACCTTCGCGTCGTACGCGTACCCCTGGATCTCGCAGGTGGCCCGGGGGAACGCCGGGAACCGGCCGTCGGCGTACGAGATGGAGTCCCAGGAGTCCTTCCAGCAGTGGTTCTCCAGGCCGGTCTCCGAGTTGCGGGTGCGGTACCAGACGTAGCCGGTGCCGAGCAGGTCGCCGTACGAGTCGATCCAGGCCAGGGCCGACCGGGCGGCGAACTCCAGCTGCTTGACGAGCATGGCGTCGCCGGTCCAGCGCTCGTACTCGTCGAGCAGGATCACGAAGAGCGGGGTGGCGTCGGCCGAGCCGTAGTAGGGGGAGTGCGGCTGCTCCTCGAAGCCGGCCGTCTCGCCGTAGCGCAGCTCGTGCAGGATCTTGCCGGGCTCCTCGTCGCGGAAGTCGTCCAGCCGGTGGCCCTGGAGGCCGGCCAGCATCAGGATGGTCGGCGGGACGAGGTCCGGCAGGAACGGCAGCAGCTGAAACGAGGTCAGGATGCTGTCTCGGCCGAAAAGGGTCATGAACCAGGGCAGCCCGGCGGCGACCAGCCGGACCCCGAGTGTGATCGACTCGTACCGGAGGGCGGCCAGGTCGTTGAGACTCTGCCGGTACGCCCCGGCGAGGGGCTCGCAGTCGCAGCCCAGCGTCGGCGCCCGGTCGAGGAGTTCCTGCTGCTCGGCCCGGATGGCGGCGACGGTGCGGCTGCCGCCGAGCGGGGTGGTGGCCCGGACGTCCTCGCCCCGCGCGCCGTAGATGACCGTCGCCACCTGCAGCCTGGTCTTCCACTCGCCGTGCGGGCCCACCGTGATGGACCAGGTCATCCCGGCCTGGTCGACGTCCGCGGCCGCGGTGCTGGTGATCACCGCCTCCCGGTGGAACGCCTCCCGCCGGTAGGTCAGCCGCAGCTCGTTCTCGCCGGCGACGGCGGTGGTCCGGCCCTGCTTCCGCCGCTTGTGCTTGATCTCGAAGAGGTCGGCGAAGTCAGAGCCCATGTCCATCCGGAGCCGGAACCCCATCTCCCGGCCGGAGTGGTTGATCACGGTCAGTTCCTCGCTGAGGCTGCCGCCGATGTCCCGCCGGCGGATCACCGACACCTTCGCGTCGAGGTAGTGCGTCGGCTCGCCGGGGACCAGGAAGAAACGGGTCTGGTATGAGTTCGCGTCGTCGATGGAAAGTTCGTGCAGCCGCTCGCCGTCGAGGGTGAGCAGCCAGGTGGAGAGGAAGCGGGTGTCGAAGGAGAAGAGCCCGGTGGGGAAGTCGTACGACGGTTCGATGTCCCCCCGGCGGTCGCTGACCACGAACGTGTTGCCGTCGAGGATGCTGACCAGTTGTTTCATCCCCGCCGTCCGACCTGCTCCCGGGCGACCTCCCGGGGGTCGCGGGCACCCGGCGGGTCGGGAAAGAAGCGGCGGAAGGCGAGGAAGAGCGCCACGTTGCCGCTGAAGGTGGTCTCGTTGCGCAGCACCGCCGAGATGCCCTGGGCGCGCCCGGTGACCAGCCGTTCGAAGAGGTGCGCGCTGCTGTTCCAGATGGCGTCCGCCGGGCCGCGGGCCCGGTTCACCACGATCTCGCCGGGGCTCAGCTGGACCAGCCAATGCTCGGTGCGGTTGCCGGAGGCGAGGTCGATCTGGATCGTCCCGCTGACTGGCCCGTGCAGCACCGCCGGGGCGCGCGCCGGCAGCGATGCGAAGAACTCCTCCGTCGCCTCGTTCACATCCGAATGGTAGGCAGCGGGCCGACAAGCCGGGTCAGTATCGGCACTCCGGACAGTTCGGACGGAGCATGCCGGCCGATCGGCCGACGGCGGCGGTCAGTAGACCAGCGCCTGGGCCCCCTCGGCGATCGCCTCCTCGACGAAGACCGCCGCCCCGGCGATCCGCACGCCGGGCAGCACGTCGTCCGGGCCGATCTCCCGGCGGGCGGCGCACTGGGTGCAGGCGGTGACCTGGCCGGTGGTGAGGATGACGTGCAGCAGCTCGGCCAGCGGCGCGGAGTGCGGCAGGTCGAACTCCTCGGCCCTGCCGGGCAGCGCGAACCAGGTCGACTCGCCGGTCAGCCAGAGCGACACCTCCACCCCGGCCGCGGCGGCGGTGGCGGCGACGGTGAAGGCCTGGGCGCACCGCTCCGGAGCGTCCGCTCCGGCGGTGGCCTTGACGACGAGAGTGCGGGCCATGGCACCCAGCATAGGATGACCATGATGGTTACCGAGATCGGGTTCGTCAGCCTGCTGGTCGCGGGCCTGGGCGCGCTCGCCGGTGGCCTGGTCTACCTTGCCGTACGCATGTCGAGAGGACGTTGGTGACCGCGAGGAGCGCGCCGGGTCTGCGAGCCCCGCGGTTGCGAACGAAGAAGAGTGGAGACAACCGGTGAGCGCGAACCCGTCGGACGAGAACCCGCTGCAGCCGCCGTGGCTGAACGCGCCGCCGGTCGAGGAGTACCCGTACGAGGAGAGCCACGACCTGCGGGTCGGCCCGAAGCTGCACCCGACGCTGGACGGGCTGCTGCCGTACATCGGGGTCTGGCGCGGCCGGGGCCGCGGCGGCTTCCCCACCATCGAGGACTTCGACTTCGCCCAGGAGATCCGGATCAGCCACGACGGCCGGCCTTTCCTGCACTACGAGTCCCGGGCCTGGATCCTCGACGCAGAGAGCCGGCCGGTCCGCCCGGCCGGGCGTGAGATCGGCTGGTGGCGGCCGGTGCTGGACGGCGAGCGGGCCACCGACGAGCTGGAAGCCCTGATGATGAGCCCGACCGGGATCATGGAGCTCTACATCGGCAAGCGCACCGGCACCCAGATCGAGTTCGCCACCGACGCGGTGGTGCGCACGGCCACGGCCAAGGAGGTCACCGCCGGCGCCCGGCTCTTCGGCATCGTCGAGGGCGCCCTGCTGTACGCCCAGGAGATGGCCGGCATGGGTCACCCGCTCAGCCCGCACCTCTCCGCCCGCCTGACCCGCGTCGCCGGCTGACCGCCCGGCGGCTCAGGGCAGCGGGAAGGCCAGCAGGGTCCGCAGCTTCGGGGTCAGCGGGGACGGTGGCACTGGGCTGCCGTCGAGGGTGCGGAGCTCGGTGAGGCCGCGCAGGGACGAGGTGAGCCAGACACCGTCGGCCCGGAGCAGCTCCGCCGGGGTGACCATCCGCTCGGTCGCGGTCAGGCCGATGTCCGGGGCGTGGGCGAGGAGCCAGGCGCAGGTGGTGCCGGGGAGGATCCCGGTGGTGGTGGCCGGCACCGTGCGGAGCGTGTCTCCGGCCAGCCAGACCACGTTCGCGCTCGGCCCCTCCAGCACGTAGCCGTCGGAGGAGACCCAGAGCACGTCGTCCACCCCGGCGCGGGCGGCCCAGCGCCGGGCGGCGGTGCTCGCCCCGTACGAGGTCGACTTGATCCCGGCGGGCAGCCAGCCCAGCGCCGGGCGGGCCGCCGCGGGCAGCCCGAGGGGGAGGGTCGCCACCGTCACCCCGTCCCGGCGGGCCCGCTTCGCCGCCGCCGGTACCTCGCCGAGGGTGGCGTAGATCGTCGGCAGGCCGCCGCCCTCCGGCCCCCGGGTGCAGACCAGCCGCAGCGCCCCCTCCACTTCGATGGGCCAGTCGGCTGCCACCGTGTCCAGGAGTTCCACCAGGGCCTCGTGCGGGGGGAGCGGCAGCTCGACGGCCGCCGCGCCGGCCCGCAGCCGGGCCAGGTGCTCCTCCCGCAGCCAGGGGCGCCCGTCGCGCAGGTGCATCGTCTCGAAGAGGCCGTCGCCGTGCAGCACGCCGAGGTCGTCGCCGCGCAGCACCGGCTCTCCGGGGGGTACGACGCCCCGGCCGAGCACGGCGATCCTCGATGCCACCATGACCGCCGAGCGTAGTGGCCTGCGTCGCCGCCGGCCGGACCGGCGGGGCGACCGAACTATGATCGGACGGTGTCCGAATCCTCCCTCGCGGAAATGCTCCGCTCCCGTGGGCTCCGGCTGACGGCGCAGCGGCAGTTGGTGCTGCAGGCTGTGCTGGACCTGGGGCACGCCACGCCGGAGCAGGTGCACTGCGCGGTCCGGGAGGTCGCCGCCGGGGTCAACATCACCACCATCTACCGGACGCTGGAACTGCTGGAACGGCTCGGACTGGTGACCCACACCCACCTGTCGCACGGGTCGCCGACCTACCACGCGGCCGGGGAGCACCAGCACGTCCACCTGGTCTGCCGGGAGTGCGGCGCGATCGACGAGATCGACCCGGAGCTGCTCCGACCGCTCGCCGACCAGTTGGTGGCCGAGCGTGGGTTCCGGGTCGACATCGGGCACGTGGCGCTCTTCGGCGTCTGCGGCAACTGCGAGGACGGGGAACCGAAATGATCGACATCGCGGGAGCGGTGGCCGTCGAGGCGATCGACGAGTCCAGCCGGGACCAGCCGGAGCCGGCCCACCGGGCGGCCGGGGTGCGCGGGGTGGCCGCGCACTACGGCGACCCGCTGCGCGAGCAGCGCACCCTGGAGACCGGGGTGGGGCTGGTCGACCGCTCGCACCGGGGCGTGATCGCGGTGCCCGGCGAGGAGCGGATCGGCTGGCTGCACACGCTGACCAGCCAGCACCTGGCCGCCCTCGCGCCGTGGCAGGGCACCGAGCTGTTGGTGCTCAGCCCGCACGGGCACATCGAGCAGCACGCGATGGTGGCCGAGGACGGCGAGACCACCTGGCTGGACACCGAGCCGGGGATGACCGGCGGGCTGCTGGCGTACCTGGAGAAGATGCGGTTCTTCAGCCGGGTCGACCCGCGGGACGCCACCGCCGACCACGCACTGCTCTCGCTGGTCGGGCCGGGGGCGGTCGACGCCGTCGGGACGCTCGGCGTGACCGGGCTCGCCGCTGCGCAGGCCGTGCCGGTGCCCGGCCCGAAGTTCCGCGCGGGCGAGCTGCCGCCGCGCCCCACCGCGCTCTACGACGTCAAGCCGTTGCCGGCCGGCGGCTGGGCCCGCCGGGGCCCGCTCGGGGTGGACCTGCTGGTGCCCCGGGACGCGATGACCCAGGTGGTGCAGGAGCTGCGGGGCGCCGGGGTGCCGGTGGCCGGGCTGTGGGCGTACGAGGCGGTCCGGGTGGCCGCCCGGCGCCCCCGGGTCGGGGTGGACACCGACCACCGGACCATCCCCGCCGAGGTGAACCTGATCGGGCCGGCGGTGCACCTGGACAAGGGCTGCTACCGGGGGCAGGAGACGGTGGCCCGGGTGCACAACATGGGCAAGCCGCCGCGTCGGCTCGTACTGCTGCACCTGGACGGGGTGACCACCGACCAGCCGCCGGTGGCCGGGACCCCGGTGACCCGGGACGGCCGGGCGGTCGGGTTCGTCGGCACCGCCGTGCTCCACCACGAGCTGGGCCAGGTGGCTCTCGCGGTGGTCAAGCGCAACGTCCCCGACGACGCCGCGCTGCTGGTGGGGGAGACGGCCGCCGCCATCGACCCGGAGTAAGGGTGCCGCGTTACGATCCCCGGCATGACGACAGGGACGTTGATCACGGTTGCCCCCACCGGCGCGGAGTCGGCCAAGGCGGAGGTGCCGGCGCTGCCGGTGACCCTCGACGAGTTGCTGCTGACCGCGAAGGAGTGCGAGGCGCTCGGCGCCGCCGTGATCCACGTCCACATCCGTGACGACGAGGCGAAGCCGACCCTGGACCAGGGCCGGCTCCGGGAGACCGTCACGGCGCTGCGGGAGAGCACCGACCTGATCGTGCAGCTCTCCTCCGGTGGCGCGGTGACCGATCCGGAGGCCGCCCGGCTGGCCGTGCTCGACGCCGCGCCCGACATGGCCTCCTGCACCATGGGCACGCTCAACTTCGGCGACGACGTGTTCCTCAACCGCTGGGAGTTCATCGTCGACCTGCACACCCGGATGCAGGAGCGCGGCATCGTGCCGGAGTACGAGATCTTCGACCTCGGCCACCTCACCGCCCTCCAGCGCCTGCTCGGCAAGTACGGCCTCCCGCACGGCGGGCACGTGCACGTCGACTTCGTGATGGGCGTGCCGGGCGGGATGCCGGGCACCACGGCCACCCTGGTCGCCGCCCACCAGATGCTGCGGGACCTGCCCGAGGGGACCACCTTCTCGGCCACCGGAATCGGCCGCAGCACCATCCCGGTGATGCTGGCCTCGCTCTCCGCCGGAGGGCACCTGCGGGTCGGCATGGAGGACACCGTGTCGTACGCCAAGGGCCGGCCGGTGGAGTCCAACATGCAGCTGGTGGCCCGCGCGGTCGGCTTCGCCCAGCTCGCCCAGCGCCCGCCGCTGACCACCGCCGAGGCCCGGCAGCTGCTCGGCCTGTAAGCGACGACCCCGCCCGGCACCCCTGTACGCCGACGGCCGACGCCGCTGGTCACCCGGGTGCCGGGCCCGTCGGGCCCGTCGGTACCGTCCACTTCGTGGGAAAGACGTACGAGGGCGGCGTGCCGCTCGCCGAGGTGGTCCGGTCCGGGTTCGTGGAGGGCGTCCACCGCGGCTCGGTGGTGGTGCTGGACGCCGGCGGCGCGCCGGTCGCCGGAGCGGGTGACGTGACGTCGCCGGTCTTCCCGCGCTCGGCGAGCAAGCCGATGCAGGCGGTCGGGATGCTCGACGCCGGCCTGCCGCTGACCGACGCGGCCGACGTGGCGCTGGTCTCGGCCAGCCACTCCGGGGAGGAGTTCCACCTGGCCCGGGTCGGCGCCCTGCTGCGCGGCGCCGGGCTGGACGAGAACGCCCTGCACTGCCCGCCCGACCTGCCGTTCGCCGACGCGGCCCGGGAGGCGGTGCTGCGCGCCGGCGGCGGGCCGACCCGGGTGCAGATGAACTGCTCCGGCAAGCACACCGGCATGCTGCTGACCTGCCTCGCGGCCGGCTGGCCGCTGGACGGGTACTGGCGGCCCGAGCACCCGCTCCAGCGGCGGCTGCGGGCCGCGATCGAGGAGTACACCGGTGAGGAGGCGGCGGCCGTCGGGGTGGACGGCTGCGGCGCCCCGGTGCTCGCGGTGTCGTTGACCGGGCTGGCCGGGGCGTACCTCCGGCTGGTCTCGGCGGAGCCGGGCACGGCCGGGCGGACGGTCGCGGACGCCATGCGGTCCCACCCGGAGCTGGTCGGCGGCACCCAGGCCGACGACACCCGGCTGATGCGCGGCGTCCCCGGCACACTCGCCAAGATCGGCGCCGAGGGCGTCATCGCCGCCGCCGTGCCCGGGGTGGGCGCGGTCGCTCTCAAGATCGACGACGGCGCGTCCCGGGCCCGGATGCCGGTGCTGGTCTCGGCGCTGCGCCGGCTGGGCGTCGAGGCCCCGGTGCTCACCGAGTACGCGGAGGTTCCGCTGCTCGGTGGCGGCCTGCCGGTGGGAGCCGTCCGCGCGGTCTGGTGAGCCACCGCCCGCGGGGGTGATGCCGGCAACCGCACGCCACGCCCCGTCGCGACCGGGCGGCACGGGGGTACGCCCGGGGTGGTCGTGGCTCAGGCCAGGAAGTCGCGCAGGGCGGCGTTGACCGGCTCGGGGCGTTCCAACGGCAGCAGGTGGGCGGCGTCCGGCACGTCCGGGAGGCGTACCGCACCGGGGACCTCGGCCGCGATCCGGTCGGCGAGCCGGCGGATGTCCGGGACGTCGGCGGCGCCGGCGGTGGCCAGCACCGGCAGCCGCAGCTCGGGCAGGCGGTCGATCGCCGGGGGGTCGAGTTCCGCCACCTCCACCGCGCTGAGCGCCTGCTCGGCGGCGAGCGCCCGCCGGTCCAGCTCCTCGGCGAAGGCGATCAGCTCCGGGTCGACGTCCGCCGGCTTCCGGGTCGGGCCGATCACCCAGAAGCGCACCTCGCCCGCCACGGCGGCGGCGAAGTCCTCCGGGTCCACCTCGCCGACCAGGTCCTCCCAGAGCCGCTCGGTCTCCTCGGACCACTCGTGACCGGAGACCGCGGTGCCGAGGAGGGCCAGCGCCGAGACCCGCTCGGGGTACGCCAGGGCGGTGTCGATCGCGACCGCCCCGCCGAACGAGCAGCCGACCAGGGCGGCCCGCTCGATGTCGAGCGCGTCCAGCAGGCCCACCACGTCGTAGTGGTGGGCGAACGGCTCGGGCGGCAGCGCGGAGTCGCCGTGCCCACGTAGGTCGAGGGCGATCACCCGGTGCCGTTCGGCGAGCGTCGGCAGCTGTCCGCGCCACATCCGGCGGTCGGCGATGCCGGCGTGCAGCAGCACGACCGGGCTGCCGGTCCCCAGGTCGTCGTACCCGAGGGCGGCGCCGTTGATGTCGATCTTCGTCACGCCGAGCAAGCTACGGACCGGACATCCGGCACGCAATGGTGTTACCTCGCTAACTCTTGCTAGCGTTTTGCTTGCTGGAGTTAGCGGCGGCCGCTACCGTTGGACTCATGGCCGCACCCAAGGATCTACCCGACGTCGGCGGATTCATCCGTGACCTCCGCCGGAACGCCAAGATCTCGCTGCGCCAGCTCGCCGAGCAGGCGGGGGTGAGCAATCCGTACCTCAGTCAGATCGAGCGCGGGCTGCGCAAGCCGAGCGCCGAGGTGCTCCAGCAGCTCGCCAGCGCGCTGCGGGTCTCCACCCCGGCGATGTACCTGCGCGCCGGGCTGCTCGACGACAAGGAGGGTCAGGGAGTGCTCGCGGCGATCGCCGTCGACCCCGACCTGACGATGGCGCAGCGGCAGTCGCTGAGCCAGATCTACGAGACCTTCCGCCGGGAGAACGTCCGACTCGCCGAGGCCACCGCCGCGGCCGAGCAGGCCGCCGACGGCACGCCCGCCGCCCCGGGGACGGAGGGCGCAACGCCGACCGAGCCGACCGGCGCCGCGGCCACCGTCACCCCGGCCGCCACCGGACCCACCACGCCGGAGGGCACCCCGACCGAGGCCGTCCTCGGGTCGGTCGCCGTCACCGAGGCCGGCCCGGCGCCCGCCCCCACCACCAGCACCCCCGCCAGCAAGGCCGCCGCCGCGGCCGAGGAGGAGAAGTCATGACCCAGCCGAAGACCAACCGCATCCCGGCCCCGCTCTACGCCGCCGCAGGCGCCGGCGAGCTGGCCTACCAGCAGCTCCGCAAGCTCCCCACCGTGGTGACCGAGCTGGGCAACCGGGTCGTCAACGACGGCACCAAGGTCGTCACCGACCTCGGTGGCAAGGCCGTCGTCACCGGCTTCGAGCTGCGCCAGAAGGCCACCGAGACGCTGCGTACCGCGAACCTGACCGCGACCGGCCTGCGCGAGAAGGCCGTCCCGGCCGACCTCGACCTGGACAAGCTCCGTGACGCCGCCACCCGCAACGCCGCCGTCGTGCTGGCCGGTGCGCAGGCCGCCCAGGAGCGGGCCCTCGCCGCGTACGGTGCGCTGATCGCCCGGGGCGAGCGCGTGGTCGGCGCCGGCGTGCTTGAGGCCGCCGACACGGTGAACGCCGACATCGAGGCCACCGACGCCACCGTGCCGGTCGCGGTGAAGACCGCCGAGGTGGCGACCCCCGAGGTGAAGACCGAGGTGCCGACCCCGGCCGACGTCGCCGAGGCCGTCGAGGCCAAGCCGGCCGCCGCGAAGACCACCCGCACCCGGGCCCCCAAGGCCGCCGCAGTGACCGCCGAGACCCCGTCGGCCAAGCTGCCGAAGACCACGAAGCGGACCCGCCCGGCCGCCGAGTGACCTTTCCAATCGACGACCCCGGAAGCGTCCTGGCGGACGATTCCGGGGTCGTCGGCATATGCTGGCCGGCATGGCCATCGCCGCGCCGATCTTCGCCTTCGCCGTCGTCGACCTGATCGACCGGATCCTGCTCGTCTTCGCGCTGATCCTCCTGGCCGTCGCCCTGGTGCACGCCATCACCCAGCGGTCCGACGCCTTCGCGGCGATCGGCACCCTGCCCAAGGGCGGCTGGATCGCCATCCTGGCGGTCTGCATGGTGCTGATCCTGCTCGGGTTCGGCGCGCTGAGCATCTTCGGGCTGATCGGCATCGCGGCCGGCCTGATCTACCTGCTCGACGTCCGGGTCGGCCTGCGTGACCTGCACGACGGCAAAGGGTTCTGGTGAGGGGTTTCCGCTGGCCCCCGCCGCCCGACGGCGGGCCCCGCACCTGGGGTCCTGGGCCCGGGGGGCCCCGGACGGGCCGGCCGGCGCTGCCGGAGCCGGAGACCGAGCTGGTCGCCACCCCCCACGGCGTACGGCTGGAACGGCTGGTCACCGGCATCGGTGACCCGGTCACCGTCTTCGCCCACGGGCTGGGCAACGGCATCGCCACCACCCGCCCGTTCGGCAGCGGCGTCACCGGCCGCAAGATCTTCTTCCAGTTCCGTGGGCACGGTCGCTCGGACGCGCCACCCGGCCCGTGGAGCTACCTCGACCTCGCCCGCGACCTGCGGGCCGTCGCCGACCTGGGCGGCGCCACCCGGGCGTTCGGGGCCAGTCTCGGCGCCGGGGCGCTCTGCCGGCTGCTCGTGGAGAGCCCGGACCGCTTCGACAAGCTGGTCTTCTTCCTGCCCGCGGTGCTCGACAGGCCGCGCGGCCCGGTCGCCCGGGAACGGCTGACCGACCTGCTCGACGCGGTGGGCGACGGGGACGCCTCCGCGGTGGCGGACGTGGTCTCGCTGGAGGTGCCCCCCGCGGTGCGCAACACCCCGGCCGGCTGGGCGTACCTGCGGCAGCGGCTCGACCAGCTGCTCCGCGACGGCCTTGCCCCCGGGCTGGCCGACCTGCCGGAGCAGGCGCCGCTGCGGGACGTCGCCGCCCTCGCCACGGTCACCGCCCCGGCGCTGGTGATCGGCTGCGCCGGCGACGACCTGCACCCGGCGCACGTCGCCGAGGAGCTGGCCGCCGCGCTGCCGCAGGCCACCCTGCACGTGTACGACCGCCCCGGCGTGCTCTGGTCGGAACGCGCCGACCTGCGGGAGCGGATCTCGAGCTTCCTCAACGGGTAACGTCGCCTGTCATGGGCGTCACACACCACGGCCGTACCCACCGTCTGGACCTCGCCGACCCCACCCTGCGGGAGTGGGAGTCCACGGTGCTGGCGGCCGATCCCGACCAGGGCATCGTGCTGGACCGGTCAGCCTTCTACCCGGGGGGCGGCGGTCAGCCGCCGGACCACGGGGTGCTGCTCTGGCAGGGCGTACAGACCCGGATCGTCGGCACCCGCAAGGGCGACGACCTCTATCTGATCCCCGCCGAGGGCGATCCGGTGCCGCCGCCGGGCACCACGGTCACCGGGGCGGTGGAGGACGACCGGCGGACCATGCTGATGCGCACCCACTCCGGGCTGCACGTGCTCTGCGGGGTGGTGTTCCGCGACTTCGGCGCGCTGGTCACCGGCGGCAACATGGAGCCCGGAGAGGCCCGGATGGACTTCAACCTCCCCGAGGTGCCACCGGACTTCAAGAGCCGGATCGAGGAGCTGGTCAACGCCGAGGTGGCCGCCGACCGGTCGGTCGCCGTCCGGGTGCTGCCCCGCGACGAGGCGCTCGCCCTGCCGGACATCATCCGTACCCAGTCGAACCTGATCCCGCCCGACGAGCAGGAGGTGCGGATCGTCGACATCGTCGGGCTGGACGTCCAGGCCGACGGCGGCACCCACGTCGCCTCCACCGCGCAGATCGGCAAGGTTCAGGTGGTCAAGGTGGAGAGCAAGGGCCGGGCGAACCGTCGGGTCCGTGTCCGGTTGGCCGACTAGCCGCGCGGTCCACCGGTAAGCGCCGGTGGCAGGTGGGCCGCCCGGACGTCGAGCAGCCAGCGCTCCACCGTGGCCTCGTCCGGCCGCTCCGGAAGTGGGGTGCGGATCCGGTCGAAGTCCCGCTCCGCCGCGGCGACCAGCGCCTCCGCCTCGTCCAGCGCGCCGTGGGCGACCCGCTCGCCGAAGGCCCGGAACCACTCCGGGTCGGCCAGCTGGATCTCCAGCACGCCGGTGGCGTAGAGCAGTCGCCCCTGGTGCAGCAGCCGGGCCAGGTGCCGGGCGTGCTTCGCCGAGCGCCGTCGGCCACCCACCGAGGAGTCCCGGGTGGTCAGTTTCCGGAACTGCTGGCTGGCGTACCCGAGGTAGGCGGCGCGGACCCGGGGCGCGCTGAGGAACGCCGACCGGATGGCGATCAACCGCTCGCCGAACTCCGTCCGGGTCTCGTAGCAGTCGTCCGGCAGCCACATCAGCTCGGTCGCGGTCGGGTTGCCGCTCAGCGCCAGGGTGGCGTACTTCCCGGCCTCGTGCAGGGTGACGTCCGGGTCGGTGGTGACCACCGACCCGCGCGGCGGGTGCAGGCCGTGGAAGGCGACCGTCGGCGCGGCGAAGACGCCGATCCGGTCCACGTCGGAGCCCGGCCCGGCGAGCCCGTACGCGACCGAGCCGACGATCCCGGAGAGCAGCAGGTGCATCCGGGGAGCATGACCCACCACACCCGATCCGCGAAACCGGACTTCGGCTGTCAGGTATCGCTGACAGGCTCGACGGCATGACGACGACACCGCTGAAGGGGAAGGTCGCGCTGGTCGCCGGGGCGACCCGGGGCGCCGGCCGGCAGATCGCCATCCAGCTCGGCGCGGCCGGCGCGACGGTCTACGCCACCGGCCGCAGCACCCGCGCCGGCCGCTCCGAGATGGACCGGCCGGAGACCATCGAGGAGACCGCCGAGCTGGTCACCGCCGCCGGCGGCACCGGCATCGGGGTACGGGTCGACCACCTCGTGCCCGAACAGGTCCGCGACCTGGTGGCCCGGATCGAGGCCGAACAGGGCCGGCTCGACGTGCTGGTCAACGACGTGTGGGGCGCCGACCCGCTGATCGCCTGGGAGAAGCCGGTCTGGGAGCAGCCCCTCGACGCCGGCTTCCGCACGCTGCGGCTGGCGGTGGACACCCACATCATCACCAGCCACTTCGCCCTGCCGCTGCTGATCCGCCGCCCCGGCGGGCTGGTGGTGGAGATCGGCGACGGCACGAAGGAATTCAACGACGCCAACTACCGGCTCTCGGTCTTCTACGACCTGGCCAAGGTCTCGGTGAACCGGCTCGCGTTCACCCAGGCCCACGAGCTGAAGCCGTACGAATGCACCGCCGTCGCGCTCACTCCCGGCTGGATCCGCTCCGAGGCGATGCTGGAGCACTTCGGGGTCACCGAGGCGAACTGGCGCGACGGGGCGGCGAAGGACAAGCACTTCGTGATGTCGGAGACGCCGGCCTTCGTCGGGCGCGCGGTGGCCGCTCTGGCCGCCGACCCGGACCGGGGCCGCTGGAACGGGAAGTCCGTGGACAGCGGCGGGCTGGCCCAGGTGTACGGCTTCACCGACCTGGACGGCACCCGGCCGCACTGGTCCCGCTACTACGACGAGGTCCTGCTGGCCGGGAAGCCCGCCGACTACACCGGCTACCGCTGACCGTCCGGCCCGGGGTAGAGGGCACCGAGCCGGGCGGCCGCGTCGGCCAGGCGGGTCCGCAGCTCGGGCGGGTCGAGCACCTCCACCTCGGGACCGAGCCGGAGCATCAGGTCGTACGCCACGGCGACCGACTCGACGGGCAGCCGGGTGGTCACCCACCCCTGCCCGTCGGGCTCGCCCGCGGCGGCCACCGCCTCGTCGTACGCGAAGGGGGCCTCGGCGGTGAAGCGCAGCGCGCGCAGGCCGGCGGCGCTGACCCGGACGGTGATCTCGTCGCCGAGCATGTCGCGCAGGAACGCCTCGGCCTGCTCCCGCCAGTAGCGGCCGAGGTCGAAGCCCTCGTCCCGGGTGAAGCCCGCCTCGCCCACCTCGACCCCGACCACCCGGTCCACCCGGTAGGTGCGCGTGGCGTCGCCGACCCGGCCGACCAGGTACCAGGTCCCGCTCTTGAGCACCAGCCCGTACGGCTCGACCCGCCGGACGACCTCCCGGTCGCGGCGCCGGTAGCGCAGCTCGACCACCCGGTCCCGCCAGACCGCCCGGGCCAGCTCGGCCAGCGAAGGCGGCGGGGCCGACTCCCGGAACCAGCCCGGGACGTCCAGGTGGAACCGCTGCCCGGCCCGGGCCGGCGCGTCCCGCAGGGTGGGTGGCAGTGCGGCGAGCACCTTCAGCTCGGCGGCGGCCACCGCGTCGGCCAGCCCCATGTCGCCGGCCGGGCCGGGCAGGCCGGAGAGGAAGAGCGCCTCCGCCTCGTCCCGGCTCAGCCCGGTCAGCCGGGTCCGGTAGCCGCCGAGCAGCCGGTAGCCTCCGGCCCGGCCCCGGTCCGCGTAGACCGGCACCCCGGCAGCGGAGAGCGCCAGCACGTCCCGGTAGACGGTCCGCTCGGAGACCTCCAGCTCGCGGGCCAGCTCGGCGGCGGTCATCGCCTCCCGGGACTGCAACAGCAGCACCAGGGAGATCAACCGGGACGCCCGCACCGCTCCATCCTGCCTCGCGGCTGCCCGGCCGGGGTGGCCGCCGGCCACTAGGCTCTGCGGTCGTGGACGCACCCCGCAGCATCGCCGCGCCGGTCACCGGCGCCGTCGGCCGTTTCTTCTCCGGTGTCGGCCTGCTCCTGCGTGGCCTGGGCCTGTACGTCCGCAGCCCCGGGCTGATGCTGCTCGGCGTGGTGCCCGCGCTGATCTCCGGCGCGCTCTTCGTCGGCGCGCTCGCCGCCCTGGTGTACTTCGTGGACGATCTGGCCGCGCTCGTCACCCCGTTCGCCGACGACTGGTCGACCACCGGTCGCAGCCTGGTCCGGGTGATCGCCGGGCTGGCCTTCCTCGGGCTGGGTGGCCTGCTCGGGGTCGTCACCTTCACCGCGGTCACCCTGGCCATCGGCGACCCGTTCTACGAGCGGATCTCCGAGCGGGTGGAGGAGCGGCTGGGCGGCACCCCGGGCGCGGTGGAGGTGCCGCTCTGGGCGTCGGTGCGCCGCAGTGTCGCCGACTCGCTGCGGCTGGTCGGCCTCTCGGTGCTGATCGGCGTTCCGCTCTTCGCCGCCGGGTTCATCCCGGTCGTCGGGCAGACCGTGGTGCCGGTGATCGGCGCGGCGGTCGGTGGCTGGCTGCTCACCGTGGAGCTGGTCGGCGCGCCGTTCTCCCGGCGTGGGCTGCGGCTGCCGGACCGGCGGGCCATGCTGAAGGCGGACCGGCCGACCGCGCTCGGCTTCGGCGTGGCGGTCTTCCTCTGCTTCCTGATCCCGCTCGGCGCGGTGCTGGTCATGCCGGCCGCCGTCGCCGGGGCCACCCTGCTGACCCGCCGGTCGCTCGGACAGCACACCGAGGAGCGCTGACATGGAGATCACCCTGGTCGAGGGGGACATCACCGCCCAACGGGTCGACGCGATCGTCAACGCGGCCAACTCGTCCCTGCTCGGCGGCGGGGGCGTGGACGGCGCGATCCACCGCCGGGGCGGACCGGCGATCCTGGCGGAGTGCCGGGCGCTGCGCGCCTCCCGGTACGGCCAGGGGCTGTCCCCCGGCCAGGCGGTCGCCACCACCGCCGGTGACCTGCCGGCCCGTTGGGTGGTGCACACCGTCGGGCCGGTCCATTCGGCCACCGAGGACCGCTCGGCGCTGCTGCGGGACTGCTACGCCAACAGTCTGGCGGTCGCCGACGGGCTGGGCGCGGTCACGGTGGCCTTCCCGCTGATCTCGGCCGGCGTCTACGGCTGGCCGGTCGAGGACGCGGTCCGCCAGGCGTTGACCGTGCTGCGGGCCGCCACGCCGGTCAACGTCGTCGAGGCCCGGCTGGTGCTGTTCGGCGCCGATACGTGCGCCACCGCGGTCCGGGTCGCCGAGTCGACCTGACGCCGCTCAGTCGAGGTCGCGCAGGCAGGTCCACTGGGATCCCACCGGCCGGTAGCCGAGCCGGTTGTTCACCGCCAGCATCGGGGCGTTGGCCGCGTCGTTCGAGGTGTACGCGACCCGTGCCCCGCCGCCGGCGGCCTTGTGCAGGGCGGCCTGCTTGACCAGCCGGGCCAGGCCGCGTCCCCGGTACTCGGGCACGGTGCCGGTGTAGTCGGACCACAACCGGTCCCCGTCCCGCTTGACCAGGCTGAACGAGGCCAGCTCGCCGTCGATCTCGGCGGCGGTGCTGGCATCCCGGTCCAGCCCCGGGTTCTCCCAGATCTCGTACCGCCAGATGTCGTAGCCGACCGCGTCCGACGGGACGTCCCGGGGCTCGCTGGCGGCCGACGCGACCTCGGCCCGGTGGATCCGGCGTGGGTCCAGCTCGGCCGCCGAAAGCAGCCGTACGCCCGGCGGCGGCTCGGGCATCGCCGGCGCCGGCCGCAGGTCGAGCGCCGAGTAGCGCAGCTCGCGGCTCGGCGTGAAGCCGTGCCGGCGGGCGAACGGCAGGGACTCGTCGCGCGCCCAGGTGAGCACCCGACGGGCGCGGATCGAGCGCAGGTGCGCCAGGGCGGCGGTGAGCAGTGCCGTCCCCGCGCCCCGCCCCCGGTGCTCCGGGTGGACGTGCAGGGTGGAGATCTCGCCGAAGTCCGGCTCGGAGGTCTGACTGTTCCGGTACGCCGACGCCCAGCCGACCACCTGCCCGTCCGCCTCGGCGACCCAGGCCGTCCAGTCCTCCCCGGGCGGCGGCTCGGCGATCATCCGCCGGGTCGACTCGATCCCGCGCACCAGATACGGGTGGACCAGCGCCCGCAGCGCCACCACCCCCGGCGCGTCCTCGGGCCGGGCGGTGCGGATCAGCACGCGTCCCGTCTCGGTGCGGTGGGATGTGCTGGCGTGGCGCAGGGGGTCAGGCATGCCGGAAGGGTAGGGCGGCCCTGGGATGGCGCGCCATGCAATTGCCGGCCGGACCCCGGTCGTCACTCTCTGCCGACACGGCATCCGCGTCACCGACGGTGACGCCCCGCCGCCCGCCCAACTGTCCCCTCGGAACCTTTGCTCTGCTGCCGCCACGGCAACACCGGTTAAGAGCAGGGCATTCTCTCGCTGCGGCGTTCGCCGGGGCCGGATGGGCAGTGACAGCATGTAACTGTTGCCTGCGGGGAAGCAGAGCAAAGGGGAGCGAGGTGGTGGCGGGGCGGCGTGTCGGTAGTCACCTTCGGTGAGCAACGATTCGGCCGGTCACGGCAGCACCGGGCGCTGCGCGGGAGGGCGGGGCAAGCCGGTCAGGCGGACTGCCGGACCACCAGTTCCGTCGGCAGCACCACGGCGCGGTCGACCGGCTCGCCGGCCGCCAGCGCCAGCAGCAGCCGGGTCATCTGCCGGCCGAGTTCGACTATCGGCTGCCGGACGGTGGTCAGCGGCGGCTCGGTGTAGGCCGCCGTCTCGATGTCGTCGAAGCCGATCACCGCCACGTCGTCCGGCACCCGGCGGCCCGCCTCGCGCAGGGTGCGCAGGGCGGCGTGCGCCATCAGGTCGGAGGCCGCGAAGACCGCGTCCAGGTCCGGGTGGGCGGCGAGGAGCTGCCGCATCGCGGTCGCCCCGGACTCCCGGGTGAAGTCCCCGTACGCGACCATCTCCGGCAGTCCCGCCGCGGCGACCGTGTCCCGGTAGCCGACGTACCGCTCGATGCCGGCGACCATGTCCTGTGGGCCGGCGATGGTGGCGATCCGTCGGCGACCGTTCCGGATCAGGTGCCGCACCGCCTCGGTGACCCCGCCGACGTGGTCCACGTCGACGTACGGCACGTCGGCGCCGTCGAGTGGTCGACCGCTGCACACCACCGGGATGCCGAGCCGGGCCAGCCGGCCGGGAAGCGGGTCCTCGCCGTGCAGCGAGGCGAAGAGCACCCCGTCCACGTGCCGGCCGGTGGTGTACCGCTCGACCCGGTCGTGCCCGGCCGGCGAGCCGGCCAGCATCAGCACGAGCTGCTTGTCCGCCGCCTCCAGCTCCTGGGCCGCGCCCCGGATGATGCCCGGGAAGACCTGGTCGTCGGAGAAGACCCGGGTGGCCGCCTCCGGCATCACCAGGGCGATCGAGTCGGTCCGCTGGGTGACCAGGCTCCGGGCGGCCAGGTTGGGGATGTACCCCAGCTCCTGGACCGCCCGGCGGACCGCCTCCTGGATCGGCTCGGCAACGGTGGTGGAGCCGTTCACCACCCGCGAGACGGTCGCCCGGGACACACCGGCCCGCCGGGCGACCGCCTCCAGGGTTGGTCGCTGTGCCGTCGTCATCCCCGTAACCACCATCTCGTCACAGCCCGTTCCGGGAGATCACCTCCTGGTACCACCGGGCACTGGACTTCGGTGTGCGCCGCTGGTTCAGGTAGTCGACGTGGACGATCCCGAACCGCTTCCGGTAGCCCTCGGCCCACTCGAAGTTGTCCAGCAACGACCATACGAGATAACCGCGCAGGTCGACCCCCCGGGCGATGGCTTCGTGCGCGGCGCGCAGGTGGCCGTCCAGGTAGGCGATCCGGTCGGTGTCCAGCACCTGGCCGGGCCCGTCCGCCTCCTCCGTGCCCGCCTTGTCCGGGAATGCCGCCCCGTTCTCGGTGATCAGCAGCGGCAGCCCCGGGTAGTCCCGGCCGATCCGCTCCAGCAGCCGGGTCAGTCCGGCCGCTTCGATCATCCAACCCATGTCGGTCAGCGGGCCGGTCGGCGGGAGGAACTCCACGGCGCCCTCGGTGCCCGGGTACGCCCCGCCGCCGCCCGCCCCGTCCGGGCGGCCCGCGACGTAGGTGGGGGAGTAGAAGTTGACCCCGAGCAGGTCCAGCGGCGCCGCGATGATCTTCTCGTCGCCGTCCCGGACGAACGTTGGCTCGACCAGCCGGGCGACGTGTTCCAGCACGTCGTCCGGGTAGCCGGCGCCGGTGAGCGGGTCCAGGAAGATCCGGTTGTGCAGGCCGTCGACCAGGCGTACCGCCGCGGCGTCCGCCGCGCTGGCCGGGTCGGCCGGCTGCACGTCCGCCGGGTTGAGGGTGATCCCGACGATCTCCGCGCCGGCCGCGCGTAGCGCCCGGGCCGCCAGGCCGTGCCCCAGCAGCAGGTGGTGTACGGCGCTGAACGCCGCCCCTGCGTCCTGCCGGCCGGGGGCGTGCACCCCGTTGCCGTAGCCGAGGTAGGCCGAGCACCACGGCTCGTTGAGCGTGGTCCAGGTGCGGATCCGGTCGCCGAGCCGGGCGTGCACCGCGACCGCGTAGTCGGCGAAGTGCTCGGCGGTCTCCCGGTTGGTCCAGCCGCCCCGGTCCTCCAGGGTCTGCGGCAGGTCCCAGTGGTAGAGCGTGACGATCGGGTCGATGCCCCGGTCGAGCAGCGCGTCGGTGAGCCGGTCGTAGAAGTCCAGGCCGCGCGGGTTGACCGGGCCGGTGCCGTCCGGCTGGATCCGCGGCCAGGCCACCGAGAACCGGTACGCCTGCAGTCCCAGCTCGGCCATCAGGGCCACGTCGTCGGCGTACCGGAAATAGTGGTCGCAGGCCACGTCGCCGGTGTGCCCCTGGAAGACCTTTCCGGGCGTACGGCTGAAGGTGTCCCAGATCGACGGGCCGCGACCGTCGTCGCGGACCGCGCCCTCGATCTGGTACGCGGCGGTGGCCGCGCCCCAGACGAAGTTCTCGGGGAATCGCAGTTCGCTCACGCCTTGACCGCACCTTCCATGATGCCGCCGATGATCTGGCGGCCGAATACGACGAAGACCAGCAACAGGGGAAGAGTGGCGATGGCCGTCCCGGTGAACACCTGGGACATGTCCTGGTAGTAGCCGTCCGACAGCGCCCGCAGGGAGAGCTGCACGGTGGGGTTCTCCGGGTCGTTGAGCACAGCGTACGGCCAGAGGAAGTCGTTCCAGGTGGTCATGAAGGTGAGCAGGCCGAGCACCGCGGCGGCCGGGCGCAGCGCGGGCAGCACCACGTTCCAGTAGATCCGGGCGGTGTTGCAGCCGTCCATCCGGGCCGCCTCGATCAGCTCGGTGCTGACCGCCTGGCCGGCGTACTGGCGCATCATGAACACCCCGAATCCGGTCACCAGCGCGGGGACGATCACCGCCGGCAGCCGGTCGTTCCAGTTCAGCTTGCTCATCAGCATGTAGAGCGGGATGACCCCGAGCTGGGTCGGCACCATCATCGTCGCGATGATCACCATGAGCAGCGCGTTGCGCCCCCGGAACCGCAGCTTGGCGAAGGCGAACCCGGCCAGGGTGGAGAAGAAGACCACCGACACGGTGACGGTGACCGCCACGATCGCCGAGTTGATCAGACCGGTGAGGAAGTACGCGTCGGTGTTGGCGAAGAGCCGGGCGATGTTGGCGCCGAGGTTCCCGCCGGGGGTGACCGGCGGGGGCACCTGCCCCATCGCGTCGCTGGACCGGCTGGCCACCACGAACATCCAGTAGATCGGGAAGATCGACAGGAAGGCGGTGAGGGTCAGGGCCAGGTAGGTGAGCCGTCCGGCGGACCAGATCCGGGTCATCAGTCCTCTTCCTTCCGGGTGCCGCCGCCGAGCCGGCGGAGGACCAGCACGTTGATCGCCGCGACCACCGCGATGAGCGCGAAGAGCAGCCAGGCGACGGCGGAGCCGTAGCCGAAGTTGTAGTTCGGCGCGAAGGCGTTCTCGAACATGTACATGGTCACCGTCTGTGACTCACGCAGCGGTCCGCCGCGGATCGCGTTGGTGCCGGAGTTGAAGAGCCGGGGCTCGGTGAAGAGTTGGAGCCCGCCGATGGTGGAGATGATGACCGCGAAGATGATCGTCGGCTTGAGCAGCGGCACGGTGATCGACCAGAACTGCCTCGATCGACCCGCACCGTCGATCGAGGCCGACTCGTACAGGTCCCGCGGGATGGCCTGCATGGCGGCCAGGAAGATCAGCGCGTTGTAGCCGGTCCACCGCCAGTCGACCATGGTGGAGATGGCCACCCAGGCGGCGAAGCGGTTCGACTTCCAGTCGATGGCGTCGATCCCGACGTGGTCGAGCAGCCAGTTGATCATCCCGAACTCGCGGCCGAAGAGCACCGCGAACACGATCGCCACGGCGGCGGTCGAGGTGACGTTCGGGACCAGCACCGCCATCCGCCAGGTGGTCCGCGCCCGCAACTGCCGGTTGAGCAGGTTGGCCAGCCAGAGGGCGGCGAGCAGCTGGGGGACGGTGGAGATGACGAAGATGCCGAGCGTGTTGACGACCGCGTGCCAGAAGTCGGGGTCGGTCATCAGCTGGGTGTAGTTCTGCGCGCCGATGAACGTGGGGCTGGTGCCGAGCAGGTCCCACTCGTGCAGCGAGACCCAGAACGTGTACGCCAGCGGGTACAGCCCGAAGACCGCGAAGAGCAAAAAGAACGGTGCGATGTAGAGGTAGGGCGAGTACTTCGTGTCGAACCGGGCGAGCCGGTTGGCCCGGGACGGGCGGGCGTGGCGCGGTGCCGGTGCGACCGGCGGCCGGGCGTCGAGCTGGACGGCCATGCCGTGAACTCCTTTTCCGCCGTGCGGGCGGAACCCCGTCCCCGGGGCCCGCCCGCACGTCTGGCTCGGACTACTTGGCGGCGGCCTTCTTGGCGTTGTTCACCGCGTCGGTCCAGCCCTGTTCGGGGCTGCGCTGCCCCAGCTCGACCGTGCGGACGGCGTTCTCCACCTCGGTGCGGACGGCCTGGTTCTTCGGGCCCATGTAGACCGGCTTCAGGTTCTTCGCGCCGGTGGCGAAGATCTTGCCGACGGGGGCGCCGGAGAAGTACGCGTTGGTGGAGCCGACGATCGCCGGGTCGTCCAGCGCCTGCGGGGAGGAGGGCAGCGGGCCCTTCTCCTGGAAGGCCCCGATCTGTCCCTTCGCGCTGGTCAGGAACTTGGTCAGCTCGATCGCCTCGGCCTGGTGCTTGCTCTGCTTCGGCACCGCCAGGTACGACCCGCCCCAGTTGCCGCCGTTGCCGGGCACCTGGGCGATGTCCCACTTGCCCTTGGCGGCCGGGCCGGCGTTGCCCTCGATGACGCCGGTCATCCAGGCCGGGCAGGCGATGGTGGCGAACTTGGCCTGCTTGAAGGCCGAGACCCACTCCTCGGACCAGGCCCCGTACTTGCCGGAGAGGCCGGAGTCGATGATGTCGACGGTGGTGTCGTACGCCTGCTTCACCGCCGGGTTGCTGTCGACCACCAGGTTGTTGCTGGTGTCGTAGTAGCTGTAGCCGGAGGTGTTGCCGGCGGTCTGGAGCAGGATGGTGTTGAAGGTGTTGGTGGCGGCGTCCAGGAACGACGCCCCGGTGTTCTTCGCCTTGAACTGCTCACCGACCTTCACGTAGTCCTGCCAGGTCGGCCAGAGCTTGGAGACGGCCTCCCGGTCGGTGGGCAGGCCGGCCTTGGCGAAGAGGTCCTTGCGGTAGCAGATCGCCATGCCGCCGACGTCGGTGCCGAGGCCGATGAGCTGCTTGCCGTCGGCGGTCATGCCGCCGTTCCACTTCCACTCCAGGAAGTTGCCCTTGAGGTCGGCGGCGCCGTGGTCGAGCAGGTTGACGAAGTTCTGCGGGTTGGCCTTGTACTCGACCAGCAGCCCCTCCTCGATGGCGACCACGTCGCCGGCGCCCTTCCCGGCGGCGAGCCACTGGGTGAGCTTCGGGGAGTACTCGTCGAGGTTGCCGCCGGTGCCCCGCTCGACGATCTTCACGCCGGGGTGGGCGGCCATGTACTCCTGGTAGAGCTTCTCGTAGCCGAACTGGCCGAACACGTCGACGGTCAGCGTGATCGGCCCGCCGTCGGCGGCCTCGTCGTCGCCGCCGCAGGCGGCAGTGGTGAGCAGCATGGTGGTGGCCACGAGGGCCATCGCCGCCAGGCGGCGGCGGGGAATAACACCCATCTGTCTCGGACCCCTCTCAGGTCGTCGGTGGTGGGGCGGGTGGGTCTGCGTGGGATGGATCTGCGTGGGAAGAAGCGGCTCCCCGAGCCATCGACCGTGATCCGGTCCGCTGGAACTGAGAGCGCTCTCACGACAGGGTGGTGGGTCGCTGAATTTCTGTCAAGAGAGCGCTCTCTCGGAATCGGGGACCGCGCGTTCCGCCTAGTCGAAGTGCGGACACGCAGAAGAGCGGCCGTCCCGTCAGGGACAGCCGCTCTTCCTCGGTCGCGGGCGGGATCAGCCGGTGCGCAGCCCCGCCAGCAGCGAGCGGTCGCCGGCCACGCCGAGACTGTCGAAACTCACCCGGCCCCAGAGCGCCAGCAGCAGGTCGCTGGCCGTGCCGGTGACCTGCGCCCGGGCATGGTGGTCGTCGTGGCCGAAGACGGTGGCGGTGTCCAGCAGCGCCACCCCCTCGCCCCGCAGCCGCAGGTACCAGTCCTGGGCGGCGTCCGCGGCGGTCAGCTGCACCACCCCGTGCCACTGGCCCGGGGTGCGCCGCCGGCCGGCCGGCAGCCAGGTGTCGAGCACCTCGCTCACCCCGTCCGCGGCCAGCTTGGCCTCGATCGGCTCACCGGCGGCGATGGCGAGCTGGGCGTCCCAGCGGTGCACCGCCGTCTCGTGCGCCATCCGGCGCGGCCAGAACCCCGCCTTCTTCGGCTGCGGCGCCCAGTTCCACGCCGGCGCCTCCGGGTCCAGGGCGTCGAAGCAGGTCATCAGCTGGTCGTACCCGTGCTGCCAGAGCTGGAGCGGACTCACCCCGGCGGGGAGGTCGGCGGCGTCACGGCGGGCGGGCTGGGTGGTGTCACCGGAGCTGACGAACGAGTGCACCCAGTGGTAGATGCCGGCAAGGTGCAGGGTCAGGTCGGCGACGGTCCAGCCCGGACACGAGAGGACCGGTGTCTCCGGCGGAGCGTCGGCGACCGCGGCGGCGAATGCCGGCCCGTCGGCCCGCAGCGCCCCGATCCAGAAGTCCTTCGTGCCGTGCAGTCTGCTCATCGCAAATCCTCCCGGGGGTGACCGGGCCACCAGTGGGTGCCGCGGCTACCCCTCAGCCTAGGGTGAAAGGCGTGTCAGACGTCTACGCCAAACCGACAACCGACGCCGGACCGGCCGGTTCCGCCGCCCTCTCGCGGTACACCACACTCCGGCTCGGCGGCGCCGCCGCCCGGCTCGAGACCGCCACCAGTGCGGACGAAATGGTACAGAAGGTGCGGGAGGCGCAGCGGCGCGACGAGCCGGTCCTCGTCCTGGCGGGCGGCAGCAACGTGGTCGTGGGCGACGAGGGCTTCCCCGGCACGGTCGTGCTGGTCCGGTCCCGGGGGCTGCGGGTGGTCGCCGAGGACGCCACCACCGTCACGGTACGGGTCGAAGCCGGCGAGCCCTGGGACGACCTGGTCGCCGCCACCGTCGCCAACGGCTGGTCCGGCCTGGAGTGCCTCTCCGGGATCCCCGGCTCGGCCGGCGCCACCCCGATCCAGAACGTCGGGGCGTACGGCCAGGAGGTCGCCGAGATCATCACCGGCGTCCAGGTCTACGACCGCACTCACGGCAGCGTCGGCCGGATCGACGCCGCCGACTGCGGCTTCGCGTACCGGTCCAGCATCTTCAAGTACAGCGACCGCTGGGTGGTGCTCTCGGTCGACTTCCGGCTGGAACGCTCGCCGCTCTCCGGGCCGGTCCGCTACGCCGAACTCGCCCGGGCGCTCGGCGTCGAGGTGGGGGACCGGGTGCCGCTGGCCGACGCCCGGGCGACCGTGCTGAAGCTCCGAGCCGGCAAGGGCATGGTGCTCGACGCCGAGGACCCGGACACCTGGTCGGTGGGCTCGTTCTTCACCAACCCGGTGCTGGAACGGTCGGCGTACGAGCTGCTGCGCGAGCGCGCCGGCGACCTCGGCGAGCCGCCGAACTGGCCGGGCGCCGGCGACGTGGTGAAGGTCAGCGCGGCCTGGCTGATCGACAAGGCCGGCTTCGCCAAGGGCCACCCGGGCCCCGAGGGCGTGGCCATCTCGTCCAAGCACACCCTCGCCCTGACCAACCGCTCCGGTACGGCGAGCACCGCCGCCCTGGTCGCCCTCGCCCGCGAGATCCGCGACGGCGTCCACGACCGCTTCGGCGTCACCCTCCACCCCGAACCCGTCCTGGTCAACTGCGTCATCTGACCCAGGGTCAGCGCGGGGCGACGGCGGGCCAGGGGATGGTCAGGTGGCCCTGGCGCCAGTGGCGGGGGCGGTGCTCGATGGGCCAGCCGGCGGCGCGGACGGTGCGGACGGTCTCCACCCACCGGTGTCGGGGGCCGAACGGGGCGTAGCCGGCGGCGGCCTGCCAGGCGTCGTCGAGAGCGCGGATCAGGTCGTGCACCCGCTCGCCGGGGACGTTGCGGTGGATCAGCGCCTTGGGCAGGCGCTCGGCCAGCTGGGCCGGGCTCGTCAGGGTGGTCAGCCGGGCGGCCAGGGTGAGCGTGCGCGGCCCCTCGGCGTCGACCAGCAGCCAGCCACCCAGCCGGCCCAGCTCGTCGCAGGTCCCCTCGACCAGCACCCCGCCGGGGGCGAGCCGGCCGGTGATCGCCCGCCAGGCGTCGGCCACCTCGGCCTCGTCGTACTGGCGCAGCACGTTGAACGCCCGGACCAGGGCGGGACGCAGCCCGGCCAGCTCGAAGCCGCCCCGGGCGAAGGTCAGCCCCGGCGGGTCGGCGGCGGGCTGGGCGGCGGCGACGCGTACCGGATCGATCTCCAGCCCGACCACCCGCACGTCCGCGCGGACCCCGGCGGCCAACCGGGCGCGCAGCTCCACGGCGGTGACCGGGGTCGCGCCGTACCCGAGGTCGACCACCAGCGGATCGGCCGCCGCGCGGAGCCGGTCGCCGCAGGTCTCGACGATCCAGTTGTCGACCCGCCGCAGCCGGTTCGGGTTGGTCGTCCCCCGGGTGACCGCCCCCAACGGCTTCACCAGCCCGGCCCCCGCCCGGCACTGCCGGGCGCGCGGGCCGAGGTCACTGCCCGACCCGGTGCACCTTGTGCTGGGCGGCCTGCGCCAGCGGGCGGACCACCAGCCGGTCCACGTTGACGTGCTGCGGGCGGGTCGCGCACCAGGCGACGCAGTCGGCGACGTCCTCGGCGACCAGCGGCTCGGGCACCCCGGCGTAGGTGGCGGCGGCCTTGTCCGCGTCGCCGTCGAACCGGACCAGGCCGAACTCGTCGGTCCGCACCATGCCGGGGTCGATCTCGATCACCCGGATCGGCCGACCGCAGAGTTCCAGCCGGAGCGTCCCGGCCATCGCGGTCTGCGCGTGCTTCGCAGCGGTGTAGCCCCCGCCGCCCTCATAGACGGTGAAACCGGCGGTGGAGGAGACGATCACGATGGTGCCGGCGCCCGAGGCCTCCAGCGCCGGCAGCAGCGCCTTGGTGACCCGGAGGGTGCCCAGGACGTTCACGTCGTACATCCACTGCCAGTCGGCCACCGACCCGGCCTCGACCGGGTCCAGCCCGCGCGCGCCGCCGGCGTTGTTGACCAGCAGGGTGACCGGCCCGGGCGCCTGCGCCGCCGCGGACGCCAGCCCGGCCACCGACTCGTCGGAGGTGACGTCGCAGGTCACCGCGGTGGCGGCCCCACCGGCCGCCTCGATCTCGGCGACCAGGCCGGCCAGCCGGTCGGCCCGGCGGGCGGCGGCCAGCACGTGGAAACCCTCGGCGGCCAGCCGGCGGGCGGTCGCCGCGCCGATCCCGCTGGACGCCCCGGTGACGATTGCGACAGAGGTCATCGGGCAATTGTGACCCCCGCCCCGGCGAACCGCGCCGAGGGGCGGTCGATGAGGTCCGTCACGCCGAAGCCCCGCAGGAACGCATTTCCGAACCCCGATGGGGAAGATGACATCCGGCGTGGAGGTTGACCGAGAAGCGCCGGTAGTGCGGACGGCAACAACCGTGACAGAGGGAGCGGACGTGGCGGAATTGCACACCGGCGTCGGGCGGCAGCGTGGAGCGCGACCGTGGCCCCGGCCCCGGCGGATCGCGACCCTTTCCGTGCACACCTCGCCGCTGCACCAGCCGGGCACCGGGGACGCGGGCGGCATGAACGTCTACATCCTGGAGGTCGCCCGGCGGCTGGCCGAGGCCGACGTCGAGGTGGAGATCTTCACCCGGGCCACCTCCGGTGACCTGCCCCCGGTGGTGGAGATGGCGCCCGGCGTGCACGTCCGGCACATCACCTCCGGCCCGCTCGAAGGGTTGACCAAGGAGGAGCTCCCCGGTCAGCTCTGCGCCTTCACCGCCGGCGTGCTGCGCGCCGAGGCGGCCCGCCCGCCGGGCCACTACGACCTGATCCACTCGCACTACTGGCTCTCCGGGCAGGTGGGCTGGCTGGCCAAGGAGCGCTGGGGGGTGCCGCTGGTGCACACCGCGCACACCCTGGCCAAGGTGAAGAACGCGCAGCTCGCCGCCGGGGACCGGCCGGAGCCCAAGGCCCGGGTGATCGGCGAGGAGCAGGTGGTCGCCGAGGCCGACCGGCTGGTGGCCAACACCCGGGTGGAGGCGCACGACCTGATCGGCCGCTACGACGCCGATCCGGCCCGGGTCGCCGTGGTCGAGCCGGGCGTCGACCTGGACCGGTTCCGCCCCGCCGCCGGGGACCGGGCGGCGGCGGCGCTCGCCGCCCGCCGCCGGCTGGGGCTGCCCACCCGGGGGTACGTGGTGGCCTTCGTCGGCCGCATCCAGCCGCTGAAGGCCCCGGACGTGCTGATCCGGGCGATCGCCGCGCTGCGCGAGCGCGACCCCGCCCTCGCCGCGGAGCTGACCGTGGTGATCTGCGGCGGCCCCAGCGGCAGCGGGCTGGACCGGCCCACCGCGCTGATCGAGCTGGCCGCCTCGCTCGGCGTCGCCGACCGGGTGCACTTCCTGCCGCCGCGCACCGGCGACGATCTGCCCGCCCTGTACCAGGCCGCCGACCTGGTCGCGGTGCCGTCGTACAACGAGTCGTTCGGGCTGGTCGCCCTGGAGGCCCAGGCCTGCGGTACGCCGGTGGTGGCGGCGGCCGTCGGCGGCCTGGTCACCGCGGTCCGCGACCAGGTCAGCGGGGTGCTCGTGGACGGCCACGACCCGGTCGACTGGGCCCGTACCCTCGGTGCCCTGCTGCCGGCCCGGCGGCGTCGCGACGAGCTGTCCCGGGGTGCGGCCCGACACGCCCGCCACTTCTCCTGGGAGCGCACCGTCTCGGGGCTGCTCGCGGTCTACGGGGAGGCGATCGCCGAGCACCGGAGCCGGTTGGCGACCCAGCTCGCCGGTGACCCGGCGATGTCCTGCTCCTGGTGACCCGGGCCACCTTTCGTCGTCCAGTGGCCGTCGACGTACGCCCGTAGAGTGGGTGCGATGAGCGCGAAGAGCGACCTGGCCGCCCTGATCGAGTCCGTCTGCACCGAGCGGGAGCTGGACTGGGAGTCGACCGGTGACGGCTCCTACGCGGTCACCCTGCCCGGCACGCACAAGCTCAAGACGACCTGCAACCTGATCGTCGGCGAGCACGCGCTGCGGGTCGAGGCGTTCGTGATGCGCCAGCCCGACGAGCGGCGCGAGGAACTCTGGGCCTGGCTGCTCCAGCGCAACGCCCGGATGTACGGCGTCGCGTTCTCCATCGACGCCGTCGGCGACGTCTACCTGACCGGCCGGGTCAACCTGGCGGGCGTCGACGCCGACGAGCTGGACCGGCTGCTCGGCGCGGTGCTCACCTACTCCGACGAATCCTTCGACACCATGCTGGAGATCGGCTTCGGCAGTTCGATCCGGCGGGAATGGGAGTGGCGGGTCAAGCGCGGCGAGTCCACCGCCAACCTCGCCGCCTTCGCTCACCTCTTCGAACCGTCCGCCGGAGGTTCGGACCGCTCCTGACGGGTATGCCGCACCGCTGCGGTGCGGCAGTTTGGGACCCGCCGCAGGCCGAGACGGACTGTCGAGGAGCGTGTCATGGCTCAGCGGAGCAGCTCAGGTCGCGGCGCAACTGCGACCAGGACCAAGCAGGGCAACCAGACCCCGAACACCCCGGGCATCTCCGAGTCGGAGATCTCCCGGATGAAGGTGGACGACATCCGTGGGCAGCTGCGCCGGCGGGGTATCTCCGGAATCTCCGCGCTTCGCAAGCCGGAGCTGGTGAAGACGCTGGCGCGGACGATGCGCGGGGAGGGTCGCGGCGGTGCGGCGCGGCGCAGCACCGGGCCGGCCGGGCGAGCCGCCGCCACGAAGAAGACCACGGCCGCCAAGGCCGGTGCCCGCAAGGCTGCCACCGCGCGGGCGAAGGCCGCCCCAGCGCCGGCGCGCAAGGCCGCGCCGTCCCGGGCGAAGGCGGCCCCGTCTCGCGCGAAGGCGGCCCCGTCTCGCGCGAAGGCGGCCCCGTCTCGCGCGAAGGCGGCCCCGTCCAAGGCCGCGCCCTCCCGCGCCAAGGCGGCGCCGTCCCGGGCGAAGGCGGCGCCGTCCCGGGCGAAGGCGGCACCGTCCCGCGCGAAGGCCGCGCCGTCCCGGGCGAAGGCCGCGCCGACCCGCGCGAAGGCGGCACCGTCCCGGGCGAAGGCCGCGCCGTCCCCGGCGAAGGCACCGGCCCGGGCCAAGGCGGCGCCGAGCCGGGCGAAGATCGCGCCGGCGAAGGCGCCCCGGGCCGGGACCGGCCCGACGTCCCGGATCACGGCCGCACCCGCCGCCACCGGCGCGCGGACCGGCCGCACGACCGCCCGTTCGGTACGGTCGTCGCAGCTGATCACCTCGCCCGCGGACCGACCCGAGCGCCCCGGGCGCAGCCTGGTCACCACCAACCACGAGGTGATCCAGAACTGGGCCGCGGCCCGCGGCGCGAAGCCGGCCACCATCGCCGGTACCGAGCGCGAGGGCCGGCCGGGCGTGCTGACGTTCGACCTCCCCGGTTACCGGGAGAGCAGCCGGATCCGGGCGGTCAGCTGGGACGACTGGTTCCGGACATTCGACTCACGCGGGGTGAACCTGATCTACCAGGAGCAGCTGCGCGACGGCCGGCAGAGCAACTTCTTCCGTACGGAGTCGCCTGATCGGGAGGACGCCTGAGGGTTTACGGGAATGCGTGCCGGGTAGCCGCGTGTTGGCACCACCGAGGCCCGGAGCAGGGACGCTGGACTTTCCGGACAGCCGCGTTGTGACCGGCGAGACAGAGGATCCGGGTTGAATCCGGAATCCGGGCGAACTAACTTTATTGCACTGCGCCACGCTCGGAAACGTTCGGGGGAGCGGCGGATCGATCAGATCCGTGCACCGAGCGAGGCGCACGAAACGGGTGGAACACGCCGTTGGGGGACGGTGCCACCCGTGGAACCGGCGGCGCGAGCGGGCGACGCTTACGGGGGTGAGGGTCGCCCGCCGCCGCCGGGCAAGCGGTGCGAGCGCCCACCACGACCACGGTCGGGGTGGGCGCTTCGCCGTTTCTCCGGCGTCCCGCCTGGCCCGGTGGCCGGTCTCAGCCGTGGCCGCTCAGCCCGCCGGCGCGGGTTCCGGTTCCCGCTTTCGCTCGGCCGCGCGCAGGGCGGCCACCCAACGTTCACGGGGTGGTCCGGCCAGCAGGTGACCGACCGCGGCGAACAACCCGAGGCCGCAGACGACCAGCCAGTGCCCGCTGCCCAGGTGCTGCAGGCTCACCCCGCCGAGCGTCGGCGCGACGAAGGACGCCGCGGGGAAGGTCAGGTAGAAGACGGACTGGTAGCGGGCCCGCAGGTCGGGCGGGGCCAGGTCGGCGTTGATCTGCGCGTTCGGCGGCGCGGCCAGCATCGAGCCGGCCGTCCAGACCACCGCGGCGGCCAGGTAGACCCAGAGCTGGTCGGCGAGGGCCAGCGCACCGAGGCCCACCGCGAGCAGACCGGTGGAGGCCGCCAGCACCCGGTCCTTGCGGTGCCGGTCGATCAACCGGGGTACGAAGAGCTGGCCCAGCACGATCAGCGCCCCGCCCAGCGCCACCACCACCCCGTACGCGGACGGACCGAGACCGTCCGCCCGCATCGCCAGCGGCATGATCGTCGAGGTCTGCATGGTGAGCACGGCCAGCACGAAGGTGAGCCCGACGAAGACCAGGAAGGTCCGGTCGGTCAGTGCCGTGGCGAGCCCGGCCGGTCGCCGTGCCGGCACGGGCGCGGCCCGACGCGCGGGCAGGGTCTCCGGAACCTTGACGGCGATCAGGGCGGCGGCGGTGAGCGTGGCGGCGGCGTCGACCAGGAAGAGCGCGACGAAGCTCGCCTCGGCCAGCAGGCCGGCCAGCAGCGAGGCTACCGCCATGCCCAGGTTGAACGCCCAGAACTGAAGGTTGAACGCCCGGGACCGACGCGGCGCGGGCACTACGTCGACGATCGCCGCGACGAAGGCCGGACTCGGCATCGAGTGCGCCACCCCGACCAGCGCGGCGAGCACGGCGACCAGCGCGAGGTCTCGGCTGAGGGCCAGCGCGACCATCAGCGCGGCCGCGCTCAGGTGTGCCGCGAGCAGGGTGGCGCGCCGTCCCCAACGGTCCGCCAGCACCCCGCCGAGCAGCACCCCGACCGCCCCGCCCGCCCCGTACGCCCCGACCACCGCGCCGGCGAGCGCCTCGGAGGCGCCGCGTTCGGCGGTGAGGTAGAGCGACAGGAAGAGCACGGCGAACGCGCCGGCCCGGTTGACCAGGAGTCCGGCCCAGAGGTACCAGAAGGTGGCGGGAAGACCGCCGGCCGTCTCCCGCCACCAGCGCCGCACCACCCGTACCCGCCCCTCCAGGAAGGTTTGTTAACTGCTTCTTCCCGACCGTAGGGAGCGGGGCGCCGTCGCGCCAGCGTGTTCATGCTCACCGGCCCGGCTCCAGCACCCGGGCGGCTCTCCGTGAGGGGGCCGGGGGCGGGCGGTCCGCGTACTCAGGCGGGGGTGCGGGCCGGGACGGGCTCGGCCGGCGCGGTCGCCGCCGCCTCGGCCACCGCGGGCGCCGGGGGCTGGACGACGGCGGCCGGTGTGACCGGCTGGCGGGGCACCCGGAGCTGGGCGGCCCGCCGCTCCCGCGCCGGTCCGGAGACCAGGTGGGCCACCGCCATCAGGCCGCCGATCGCGGCGCAGGCCAGCCAGAGCGTGGCATTGCCGCGCTGCTCGCGGACCAGGCCGCCGAGGACCGGGCCGACCGCGGCGGCGACCTGCCAGGAGAGCGAGAAGACACCCTGGTAGCGGCCGCGCAGCGCGGCGGGGGAGAGCTCGGCGATCAGGGTGGAGTTGGAGGGCGAGTTGAGCATCTCGCCGAGCGTCCAGATCAGCACGGTGAGGCCGTAGAACCAGGCGGCGTCGGCGAACGCGGTCAGGCCGAAGCCGACGCCCATCACGACCGACGCCAGCGCCAGCACGTGCGACCGGCTCCGGCCCCGGATCAGCCGGGGAACGAAGAGCTGGCCGACCACGATCAGCACGCCGTTGAGCGCGATCACCGAGCCGTAGGTGGCCGGACTCAGCCCGGAGTCGCCCATTGCGATCGGCAGCATCGAGATGTGCTGGAGGAAGACCAGCGCGCCGAACAGGTTGAGCACCACGAAGCCCAGGTAGACCCGGTCGGTGAGGATGGTCCGCAGCGCGCCGCGCGGGGCCCCGGCGCCCTGCTGGGCGGTGGGCGCGGCGGCCACCCGGGTCTCCCGGACCCGGGTGAAGATGATCAGCGCGGTGATCACCGTGGTGGCCGCGTCGACCACGAAGAGCAGCAGGTAGCCGGCCTGGGCGGCGAACCCGGCGAGCACCGCGGCGCAGGCGAAGCCCAGGTTGATCGCCCAGTAGTTCAGCGAGAAGGCGCGCAGCCGGTCCTTCTCCGGCACCACGTCGATCATCATCGCGCCGAACGCGGGCCGCGCCGCCTCGGCGAACAGGCCCAGCAGCAACGCGCCCGCGGCCACCGTCGGCAGTTCCCGGGCGAAGCCGAGCGCCAGCATCATGGTGGCCGCGCCGAGGTGCGCGGTGAGCAGGGTGGGCCGGCGGCCCCAGCGGTCGGCGAGGGTGCCGCCGATCGTGGTGCCGACCGCGCCGCCGACGCCCCAGAGGCCGAGCACCAGGCCCGCCTGGGAGGCGGAGAAGCCGCGCTCCCGGGTCAGGTAGATGGCGAGGAAGACCAGGACGAACGAGCCGAGCCGGTTGATCAGGGTGCCGGTCCAGAGGTACCAGAAGGTCCTCGGCAGCCCGCCCGTGGTGTCCCGGAACCAACCCCGCATTGTCCGCACTCCGGCGCCCCCGCTCCCTGTAATGACCGCTTTCGGTCCAAGCGCCTTACAACCTAGTGCCGGCCCGGAGCGCGGGTCATCGGTTTTTCCACGTGGTGGTCGTCACGACCACTGCCCGCGTGTCCTCCGGCGCCGTGCGGCAGGATGATCCGTATGACTGCGAGCGAGGGGCCCACCGTCGGGACGCTGGTCCTGTTGCGGCACGGCGAGAGCGACTGGAACGCGAAGAACCTCTTCACCGGCTGGGTCGACGTCGACCTGACCGCCAAGGGGGAGGCGGAGGCGCGCCGCGGCGGCGAGCTGATGCGCGAGCACAGCCTGCTGCCCGACGTGGTGCACACCAGCGTGATGCGCCGGGCGATCCGCACCGCCGAGCTGGCGCTGAACGCCGCCGACCGGCACTGGATCGCGGTGCGCCGATCGTGGCGGCTCAACGAGCGGCACTACGGCGCCCTGCAGGGCAAGAACAAGAAGCAGACCCTGGAGGAGTACGGCGAGGAGCAGTTCATGCTCTGGCGCCGGTCGTACGACACCCCGCCGCCGCCGATCGCCGACGACGACGAGTTCTCGCAGGTCGGTGACGCGCGCTACGCGCTGCTGCCGACCGAGCTGATGCCGCGCACCGAGTGCCTCAAGGACGTCGTCGAGCGGATGCTGCCCTACTGGTACGACTCGATCGTGCCGGACATCCTGGCCGGCCGGACGGTGCTGGTGGCCGCGCACGGCAACTCGCTGCGTGCGCTGGTCAAGCACCTCGACCAGATCTCCGACGAGGCGATCGCCAAGCTGAACATCCCCACCGGGATCCCGCTGCGCTACGACCTCGACCCGCAGCTGCGCCCGCAGATCCTCGGCGGGACGTACCTCGACCCGGACGCCGCCAAGGCCGCCGCCGCCGCGGTGGCCAACCAGGGCCGCTGACCCAGCACGCACGAAGGCCCCGGGATCCCCGGGGCCTTCGTCGTGCCCGGCTCAGTTCGGCGAGGCCGTCGTCTGCCCGGTGATCAGGTAGACGACGTGCTCGCCGGCGTTCACCGCGTGGTCGGCGAACCGCTCGTAGAAGCGGCCGAGCAGGGTGGCGTCGATCGCGGTCTCCACCCCGTACGGCCAGTCCTCGCCGAGGAGCACCCCGAAGAGGCTCTTGTGCAGGTCGTCCATGGTGTCGTCGTCGCGGTCGAGCTCGGCGGCGAGGTCGGCGTCGGGCTTCGCCAGCACCTGGGCGATCTTCTCGGCCATCCGGTCGGCGATCGCCGCCATGTCGGTGAAGACCGGCCGCAGCTCGGCCGGCACGGCCGGGGACGGGTGCCGGCGCAACGCCGTCTTCGCCACGTGGTCGGCCAGGTCGCCCATCCGCTCCAGATCGGCGGCGACGTGCAGCGCGGTGATCATCGCGCGCAGGTCGGAGGCGACCGGCGCCTGGCGGGCCAGCAGGTCGCAGACCCGCTCCTCGACGTGCCGGTAGAGGTCGTCGATCTCGGCGTCCCGCGCGATCACGGCCTCGGACGCCTCACGGTCGGCGGTGAGCAGGCCGCGGGTGGCCTGGCGCATCGCGGCGCGCACCCCCTCCGCCATGTCCACCAGCAGCTGGCTGACAATCTGCAGGTCGGCCCGGAACTCGTCGCGCATCGTCACTTCCTGGGGTCGGTGGCCATCGGGGGCCGGAGGGCCGGTCCCGAGGGCACGTCTGGGCAGGTGCGCGACCAACCGTAGGCGCAGCGGTGCGGACCGGGGGTGAACCCGGGTGAACGACGCGGGGCCCGGAAGTGAACATTGCCGTAAGTGAGAGTGGTTCGTCCCGTTCTGTGCGGTCGCCAGGTTAACAATGACCCTACGATCGCCGGGTGGAGTGGGCGGTGGCGATCGTGGTGGCCGTGGCGCTGGTGACCGGCCTGGTCACCGGCCTGCTGCTGTCCCGGTTCGCCGGATCGCGGTGGCGCCGGAGGGCGTCCCCGGGCAGCGACGGCTCCCGCACGAGCATGGGGAGGCTCGCGATTCCCGACGACCAGCAGGGCGGGCCCCCCGGGCTCGGCCGCAAGACGATCGACTCGCTGCGCGCCGGCGTGGTGGTCCTGGACCCGGACGACGTGCCGGTCCTGGTCAACCCGGCCGCCCGCGCGATGGGTCTGCTCCGCACCGGCGCCACCCCGGGCTCGATCGCCGCGCACCCGCTCATCCGTACCCTCGCCGGCCAGGTCCGGCGCACGGGGGTACGCCGCGAGATCGAGCTGGACCTGCCCCGCGGTCGCGACAACGCCGGGGAGAACCCGCTCGGCGTGCACCTGCGGGCGATGGGGCTCGGCGCCGGGTTCATCTCCGTCGAGGCGGCCGACGTCACCGAGTCGCACCGGCTGGCCCGGGTCCGCCGCGACTTCGTGGCCAACGTCAGCCACGAGCTGAAGACCCCGATCGGCGCGCTGCAACTGCTCGCCGAGGCCCTGCTGGACGCCACCGAGCCGGCCGGCGAGGGCGCACCCGACCTCTCCGAGGACCTGGTCGCCGCCCGCCGCTTCGCCGAGCGGATCCAGCACGAGTCGACCCGGTTGGGGCGGCTGGTGCAGGAGCTGCTGGAGCTGACCCGGCTCCAGGGCGCCGAGCCGCAGCCGGCCCCCGAGCCGGTCGCGGTGGACTGGGTGATCGCCGAGGTGCTGGATCGGACCCGGACGACCGCCGCCGCCCAGCGGATCCAGGTGGTCACCGAGGGGCAGAAGGGGCTGACGGTCTACGGCAGCGACAGCCAGCTCGCCACGGCCGTGGCCAACCTGGTGGAGAACGCCGTCAACTACTCCGGGGAGGGCACCACCGTCCGGGTCGCCACCCGGGCCGACGACGAGCACGTGGAGATCTCTGTCGCCGACCAGGGCATCGGGATCGCCCCCACCGACGTCGACCGGATCTTCGAACGGTTCTACCGGGCCGACCAGGCCCGCTCCCGCGCCACCGGTGGCACCGGCCTCGGCCTGGCTATCGTCAAACACATCGCCAGCAACCATGGCGGACGGGTGGAGGTGTCGAGCACTCTGGGCGGGGGCTCGACGTTCACCCTCCGGCTACCCGCCCGCCCCCCGGACGACCTGGAGACGATACTGCCGTCCGCTGGTATCGAGGCCGGCCCGGCCGAGCTCCGGCAGGTCTGACCGCGTAAGGAAAGGAAACACCCCTTGAGCCGCGTTCTGGTGGTCGAGGACGAGGAGTCGTTCTCCGACGCCTTGTCCTACATGCTCCGCAAGGAGGGTTTCGAGGTGTCCGTCGCCGCGACGGGCCCCTCCGCCCTCACCGAGTTCGACCGGACCGGCGCGGACATCGTGCTGCTCGACCTGATGCTCCCGGAGATGTCCGGGACGGAGGTCTGCCGGCAGCTGCGGCAGCGGTCGCACGTCCCGATCATCATGGTCACCGCCCGGGACAGCGAGATCGACAAGGTGGTCGGCCTGGAGATCGGGGCCGACGACTACGTCACCAAGCCGTACTCGCCCCGGGAGCTGGTGGCCCGGATCCGCGCGGTGCTGCGCCGGCAGAGCCCCGAGGTCACCGAGTCGGGCGCCCCGACCCTCGCCGCCGGCCCGGTCCGGATGGACATCGAGCGGCACGTGGTGACCGTCGACGGCGCCGCCGTGCAGCTCCCGCTCAAGGAGTTCGAGCTGCTCGAACTGCTGTTGCGCAACGCCGGCCGGGTGCTCACCCGGGGCCAGTTGATCGACCGGGTCTGGGGCGCCGACTACGTCGGTGACACCAAGACGCTGGACGTGCACGTCAAGCGGCTGCGCTCCAAGGTCGAGCCGGAGCCGTCCGCGCCCCGGTTCATCGTCACGGTGCGTGGCCTCGGGTACAAGTTCGAGCCGTAGGCCGTCAGCCCACCCAGCTGTACCGGCGCTCCGGGCGGCCCGCCGAGCCGTACCGGAGGGCGACCTCGGCGCGCCCGCTGTCGGCGAAGTGCTCCAGGTAGCGGCGGGCGCTGACCCGGGAGATGCCGACCCGGTTGGCGCACTCGGCCGCCGAGAGCGTCCCGCTCTGCTCCCGCAGGGCGCGTTCCACCAGCTCGGCGGTCTCCGCGCTGAGCCCACGGGGCAGCGCCGAGGTGGCGATGTGCGCCGCGCTGCGGGACAGCACCCGGTCCACGTCGGCCTGGTCGGCCACCGTGGTCGTGCGCGGCGCGTTGCGGCGGGCGGCGTACTGCTCCAGCCGGGTGCGCAGCTCGTCGAAGCCGAACGGCTTGAGCAGGTAGTTGACCGCGCCGTAGCGGACCGCGCGACGGACCGCCTCCGCTTCCCGGGCCGCGCTGATCACCAGCACGTCGCAGTCGTGTCGGGCGGCCCGCAGCCGGGCCACCACGTCCAGGCCGAACATGTCCGGCAGGTAGAGGTCGAGCAGCACCAGGTCGGGGCGGAGCTCGTCGACCGCGGCGATGGCCTGCTCGCCGGTGCTGGCCGTGCCGACCACCCGGAAACCGTCGATCCGCTCCACGAACCCACGGTGGATCCGGGCCACCATGAAGTCGTCGTCGACCACCAGTACGTCGATCACCGGACCCCCTCCAGGGTGCCGGCCACCGACATCCGGGCTGTGAACATCGCGCCCTCCTCGGTGTTCGTCACCGCCACCTCGCCGCCGCGACGGTGACAGACCAGCCGGGTCAGCGCCAACCCGATGCCCCGCTCGCCGCCCCGGGCCGCCTTGGTGGTGAAGCCGTGGGTGAAGACCTCCTTGGCCAGTTCCGGTGCGATTCCCGGACCGCAGTCGCGGACCACGATCTCCACCGACGAGGCGTCCCGGCGCAGCTCCACCTCCACCCAGGCGGGGGGCTCCGGGTCACCTCCGGTCGCGCCCTCGCGGCCGGCGGCCACCGCCTCCACCGCGTTGTCGACCAGGTTGCCCAGCACCGTCGCCACGTCCGCCGCGACCTCCGGCGCGAGCCGGTCCAGGCCGGTCCGCTCGGAGATCCGCAGCTCCACCCGGCGCTCCGCGGCCAGCGCGGACTTCGCCATCAGCAGCGCCGCCACCGCCGTGTCGTGGATCCGGCTGGTCACGGTGAGGTCCAGCGACGCCCGGTGTCGGCTGAGCGCGTCGACGTAGCGGACCACCTCGTCGTGCTCGCCGATCTGGATCAGCCCGGAGATGGTGTGCAGCTGGTTGGCGAACTCGTGGGTCTGCGCCCGGAGCAGCTCGGTGGTGCTGCGGAACGAGCCGATCTCCTGCTCCAGCCGGGCCAGCTCGGTGCGGTCCCGCAGGGTGGTCACCGAGCCGAGCCGGCGGCCGTCCTTGGCGACCGTCATCCGGTTCATCACCAGCACCCGACCGCCCCGGACCACCACCTCGTCGCGGGCCTCCGGGCCGCCGTCGGCACCGGCCAGCACGTCCCGCAGCCGACCGGAGATCCCCAGGTCGGCGAGGCTGCGGCCGAGGCAGTGCTCGGGCAGGTCGAGCAGCCGGCGGCCGACCGCGTTCACCAGGGTGATCCGTTGCTGCGGGTCCAGGGCGATCACCCCCTCGGCGATGCCGTGCAGCAGCGCCTCCCGGTGCTCGGCCAGGCCGGCGATCTCCCGCGGCTCCAGGCCCAGGGTCTGCCGCTTGATCCGCCGGGCCAGCAGCCACGACCCGGCCACGCCGAGCAGGCTGGCGATGCCGAGGTAGGTGAAGAGGTAGGACGAGGCGCCGACCAGCCGTTCCGACCAGGTCGGCGCGGCCTCGCCGATCATCACCACCCCGAGGTGCTTGCCGATGTTCTTCTTCAGCGGGTCGCTGCCGATCACCGGTACCTGGGCCACCAGCTCGCGCGAGTCGCCGACCGCCAGCTCGCCGAACCAGCTCTGGCCTCCGGCCACCTCCGGCTTCCCGAGCCGGAGCGGGCCGCCGACCAGGGTCGGGTCGGTGGAGCTGACCACCCGGCCCCGGGCGTCCGCGACCGTGACCGAGGTCACCCCGGACTGGGTCAGCGCGGTCTGCACCAGCGGGGCGACCAGCTCCGCCGGCGCCGGCTCGTCGAGCCGGTCGCGCAGCAGCGGGTTCACGGCGAGCTGCTCGCCGAGGGCGGCCACCCGGCGACCCTCGACCCGGTTGAAGGTGGCGGCCGACTGGGCGAGGGAGACCGCGGCGACGGCCACCAGCACGACCACGATGATCGCGAGCTGGAGGACGAGCAACTGCCCGGCGAGAGTACGGCGGGGCGTGACCGCGACCACAAAGACCTCAATTTCCGCTGGTGACAGAAGGCAGACGCGGAGTCCGCCCGCGGGCCATCATCTTGCCGCCGGACTCCTTCGAAACGGAAGAGAAACATAATGGCAACTCGCAGGAACCTGCTGGTCGTGGGCGTCGCCGCCGCCACGGCGCTGGCACTGGGCGCGTGCGGCGCCACCGCGGAGAAGAACGAGGGCTCGTCCGGCGGCGGGGACGGCAAGCCGGCCACCGGGCTGCGGCTGATGGTGCCGAACACCCCCGGCGGCGGCTACGACACCACCGCCCGCACCGCGGCCAAGGTGATGGAGGACGCCAAGATCGCCACCGGGGTGCAGGTCTTCAACCTGCCCGGCGCGGGCGGCACGGTCGGCCTCCAGCGCACCGTCAACGAGAAGGGCAACGGCAAGCTCGCCATGCAGATGGGGCTGGGCGTGGTCGGTGCCTCGTACACCTCCAAGTCCAAGGCGACGCTGACCCAGACCACCCCGCTGGCGAAGCTGATCGAGGAGGCCGGCGCCATCGTGGTGCCGAAGGACTCCCCGTACAAGACGATCCAGGACCTGGTCACCGCCTGGAAGGCCAACCCGAAGGGGTTCGCGGTCGGTGGCGGCTCCTCGCCGGGCGGCCCCGACCACCTGCTGCCGATGCAGCTCGCCAAGACCGTCGGCATCGACCCGCGCCAGGTCAACTTCGTCTCGTACGACGGCGGCGGCGAGCTGCTGCCGGCCGTGCTCGGCGGCAAGGTGGCCTTCGGCGCCAGCGGCTTCGGCGAGTTCCTCGACCAGGTCGAGGCCGGCCAGATCCGGGTCCTCGCGGTGACCAGCGAGGCGCCGATCGACGCGCTCAAGGACGTGCCGACGCTCAAGTCCGCCGGCATCGACCTGGTCTTCACCAACTGGCGGGGCATCGTCGCGCCGCCCGGCATCAGCGACGCCGACAAGAAGGTCTGGATCGACGCGCTGACGAAGATGCACGAGTCGGACGAGTGGAAGGCCGAGCTGACCAAGCGCGGCTGGACCGACGCCTTCATCACCGGCGACGAGTTCGGCACCTTCCTCACCGAGCAGGACAAGGCAGTGGCCGACGTGCTCAAGCAGCTCGGGTTGGCATGAGCGGCATGACCACCCGACCGGACCGGGGCGGCGACCCGCCGCCCCGGTCGGCGACCGGCACCGGGTCGGGCGTGACCCCGGTGCCGGCCCAGCCGGCCGGCCCGGAGGAGACCACCCCGGTCGGCGACCCGACGGCGGCGGGCGCGGAGCGTACTCCCGCAGTGCCCGCACCGCCGGCGGCCGGGACGGGCCCGGCCACCCCGGCCGACGCGGACCCGGCACGTCGGCCGGACCGCGCCCAGTACGGGGTCTGCGCGTTTCTCGTCCTGGTCGGCGGGCTGGTCATCGCCGACGCCAGCCGGATCGGGCACGCGGTCAACAGCGCCGACCCGATCGGCCCGAAGCCGGTGCCGATCCTGCTCGGCGTGCTGCTGCTCATCGTCGCGGCGATCTACGCCGTCGACGTGGCGCGGGGCGGCGCCGGTGAGCCGGAGGCCGGCGAGGACGTCGACCTGAGCAGCCCGATCGACTGGCGCACCGTGCTGCTGCTGATCGGCGCTTTCCTGGTCAACGCGGTCCTGATCGACCGGCTCGGCTGGGTGATCAGCGGGACGTTGCTCTTCTGGGGCTCGGCCTACGCGCTCGGCAACCGCCACTACGTCCGGAACCTGCTGATCGCCGTCGCGCTCTCGCTGATCACGTTCTACACCTTCGCCATCGGGCTCGGTGTCAACCTGCCCGCCGGCGTGCTGCAAGGGATCCTGTAGATGGACAACTTCGCCAACCTGCTCGACGGGTTCGCCAATGTGCTGACCCCGATGAACCTGCTGATCGCGCTGCTCGGCGTGACCATCGGCACCGCCGTCGGGGTGCTGCCCGGCATCGGCCCGGCGATGACGGTGGCGCTGCTGCTGCCGGTCACCTACGGGATGGAGCCCACCCAGGCGTTCATCATGTTCGCCGGCATCTTCTACGGCGGCATGTACGGCGGCTCGACCACCTCGATCCTGCTCAACACTCCCGGCGAGTCGTCCTCGGTGGTGACCGCGATCGAGGGCAACAAGATGGCCAAGGCGGGCCGGGCCGCGCAGGCGCTGGCCACGGCGGCGATCGGCTCCTTCGTCGCCGGCACCATCGCCACCGTGCTGCTGGTGCTGGTCATCTCGCCGATGGTGTCGTTCGCGGTCAGCCTCGGCGCGCCGGACTACTTCGCGGTGATGCTGCTGGCGTTCGTGGCGGTCACGGCGGTGCTCGGTGCGTCCCGGGTCCGCGGCTTCGCCGCGCTGCTGCTCGGCCTGACCATCGGCGTGGTGGGCATCGACCAGACCGGCCAGCAGCGGCTCACCCTGGGCATTCCCCAGCTCGCCGACGGCATCGACGTGGTCGTGGTGGCGGTCGGCATCTTCGCCGTGGGCGAGGCGCTCTGGATCGCCGCGCACCTGCGCCGCAAGTCCGGTGAGGTGATTCCGGTCGGCCAGCCGTGGCTGGGCCGGGAGGACTGGAAGCGGTCCTGGAAGCCCTGGCTGCGCGGCACCGCGTTCGGGTTCCCGTTCGGCGCCGTGCCGGCCGGCGGGGCGGAGATCCCGACCTTCCTGTCGTACGTCACCGAGAAGAGGCTGTCCAAGCATCCGGAGGAGTTCGGCCGGGGCGCCATCGAGGGTGTCGCCGGGCCGGAGGCCGCCAACAACGCCTCGGCCGCCGGCACGCTGGTGCCGCTGCTGGCGATCGGCCTGCCCACCAACGCCACCGCCGCGGTGATGCTGGCCGCCTTCCGGCAGTACGGCATCCAGCCCGGCCCGTTGCTCTTCGAGCGGGAGTCCGCGCTGGTCTGGACGCTGATCGCCAGCCTCTTCGTGGGCAATCTGCTGCTGCTGGTGCTCAACCTGCCGCTCGCGCCGGCCTGGGCCCGGCTGCTGCGGATCCCGCGCCCGTACCTCTACGCCGGCATCCTCTTCTTCGCCTCGATGGGCGCGTACGCCGTCAACGCCCAGCCGTTCGACCTGTTCCTGCTCCTCGTCCTCGGCCTGCTCGGCTTCGGTATGCGCCGCTTCGGGCTGCCGATCCTCCCGCTGATCGTCGGGGTCATCCTCGGCCCGCTCGCCGAGCTGCAGGGCCGCCGGGCGTTGCAGCTCTCCGGCGGCGAGCTGCACGGCCTGATCGGCGGCTGGGTGTCCTGGCTGATCTACGCCACGGTCGCCGTGGTGCTGCTCTGGCCGCTGATCGGCCGGTTCGTGGTCCGTCCGCTGCGCGGAAGGTTGGTGACGGGATGACGATCCTGGTGGGGTACGTGCCCTCGCCGCTGGGCGAGGCGGCGCTGCGCGCCGCGGTGGAGCAGGCCCGGTTCCGCGACGAGCCGGTGCTGGTGGTGAACACCTCACGCGGCGACGCGTACGTCGACCCGCGGCTGGCCCAGGAGGGCGACCTGGAACGGGTGGTCCGCGAGCTGACCGCCGACGGGGTGCCGCACACCGTCCGGCAGCTCGTCCGGGGCAGGGACGCGGCCGAGGAGATCGTCGAGATCGTCGAGGCGGAGAACGTGTCCCTGGTGGTGATCGGGATTCGGCACCGTACCCCGGTGGGCAAGCTGATCATGGGATCGACCGCGCAGGAGATCCTGCTCCGGGTGCCCTGCCCGGTGCTCGCGGTGAAGGCCGACTGAGTGCCGCCCGGGGACTCGGGGATCCCCGGGCGGGCCCAGGTCGGTCTGCTACTCACGCACACCGTCGTGGTGCAGGCGGTCACCTTCATGCTCCGCCCCGCGTCGACCTACCGGGCGCTCGACCTGGACGTGCCGGCGGCCTGGCTGGGCGTGCTCGGGGCGAGCTTCGCCGTGGTTCCGCTGGTGCTCGCGGTGCCCTCCGGTCACGCCGTCGACCGGTTCGGCGAGCGCCGGATCGTGCTGGCCGGCTCGGCCCTGCTCACCGTGGCCGCCGGCTGCTTCCTGCTGCTCGCCGACTCGGTCGTCGGGCTGGTCGTCGCCAGCATGGTGCTCGGCACCGGTCACCTCTGCGCGGTGGTCGGCCAGCAGGCCCTGGTGGCCAACCGCACCCCGGCGGACCGCTACGACACGGCGTTCGGCTACTACACCTTCGCCGCCTCGCTCGGCCAGGCGCTGGGCCCCGGGCTGATCGTGGTCTTCGGCGGCGACCGCACGATCCCGGACACCGGCGCGATCTTCCTCGGTGCCGCCGCGCTCACCGTGCCGCTGCTGGCTGCCGCCGCCTTCCTCCGCCCGTCGCCCCACCACCGGCAGCCCGCCGGCTCGACCGCCGGGGGAGTGGCCGGCCTGCTCCGCCAACCCGGACTGGTCCGCGCCCTCGCGGTCAGCTGCGTCGTCCTCGCGGCGGTCGACATCACCCTGGTCTACCTGCCCGCACTCGGTGCGGAGCGGGGCATCGCGGCCGGCTCGGTCGGCCTCCTGCTGGGTCTGCGGGCGGTCGCCTCGATGGCCTCGCGGCTGCTGCTCGGCCGGCTGGTCGCCGCCGTCGGCCGCCGGGCGGTGCTGATCGGCACCGTCGCGCTCTCCGCGGCCGGCCTCGGGCTGCTGCTGCCGCCCCTGCCGCTCTGGGCGATGGCCGTGGTGGTCACGGTCGCCGGGTGGGGCCTGGGCGCCGGCCAACCGTTGACCATGTCGTTCCTGGCCGAGACGGCCCCGCCGGGGCTGCGCGGCCGGGCGATGTCGCTGCGGCTCACCGGCAACCGGCTCGGCCAGGTGGTGATCCCGAGCGCGGCCGGCGTGCTCGCCGCCGGCGCCGGGGCGGCCGGCGTGCTCGCCTGCACCGCCGCCGGACTGGCCGGCGCGGCCGTCGCCGCGACCGGCCTGCACCAGACACCATCCGACTGAGAGAGGGACCACCATGCCGACCCCCACCGCCGACCTCTACGACCGGTACGGCGACGAGCTGGGCTCCTGCGACACCCAGCTGCGTCAGTTCGGTGCCGTCCGTGCCTTCGCCGGGCCGGCCGTCACGGTCCGCTGCTTCGAGGACAACGCCCTGGTCAAGTCGATCGTCGCCGAACCGGGCGAGGGACGGGTGCTGGTCGTCGACGGCGGCGGGTCGGTGCACACCGCGCTGATGGGCGACCTGATCGCCGGGACCGCGGCCGGCAACGGCTGGGCCGGCGTGGTGATCAACGGCGCGGTCCGGGACGTCACCGCCCTGGCCGGGCTGCCGATCGGCATCAAGGCGCTCGGCGTCAACCCGCGCAAGAGCGGCAAGACCGGCGCCGGAGAGCGGGACGTGCCGGTCTCCTTCGGCAACTGCGACTTCGCGCCGGGGGCGGAGGTGCACAGCGACGAGGACGGCGTGGTCGTCCTGCCGGTCGGCACCCGGGCGGGATAGCCCGGGGCGGGGTCAGACCCCGCTGGCCGGGTGGGGGGCGATCTGGCCCTGGCGGAGCCGGGCCGCGCAGAGCTCGGCGAGCTTCGCGTACGCGGGGGTGCCGATCAGCGCGGTCAGCTCCGGGCCGTACGAGACGTACATCGGGTCGGTGCCGACGTGCGCGTCGGTGGAGGAGGTGCACCACCAGTCGAGGTCGTGCCCGCCGGCGCCCCAGCCCCGCCGGTCGAACTCCGACAGGGTGGAGACCAGCACCTTGGTGTTGTCCGGCCGCTTGCTCCACTCCTGGTCCCGGCGGATCGGCAGCTGCCAGCAGACGTCCGGCTTGTACTCCAGCGGGTGCACCCCGTCCCGGAGCGCCTGGGCGTGCAGCGCGCAGCCGCCGCCACCGGCGAAGTCGGCGTCGTTGAGGAAGACGCAGGGCGCGTCGGGGCCCTGGGTGGCGGTGCGCCGGGCCGGGTTCTTGCCGTCGATGGTGTCGTTCTCGGTCCAGTTCTTGAAGCCGCGGCGGAAGTGCTGCCAGGTCTGCGGCGTGAGCCGCCTGACCGCCGCCCGGACCCGCTTCTCGTCGTCCGAGTCGGTGAAGAACGCCCCGTGCGAGCAGCATCCGTCGGCGGCCCGGCCGGCGACGATGCCGTGGCAGCCCTTGCCGAAGACGCAGGTCCAGCGGGAGAGCAGCCAGGTCAGGTCGGCGCGGACCAGGTGCTTCTCGTCGGCCGGGTCGGCGAACTCGATCCACTCGCGGGGGAAGTCCAGCCCCACCTCGCGGCTGCGCGGGTCGTCGGGGTCGTCGACCAGCACCCGCAGTTCCACCTCGCTCGTCACCCGGACCAGCGTACGCGGAGTGACCGTCGCGGGCCGGCGAGCCGCGCAAACGTGTTGGCCCTAGGGTCGAAGGATGCGACTGGGTGTCCTCGACGTCGGTTCCAACACGGTGCACCTGCTGGTGGTCGACGCCCACCACGGCGCCCACCCCTGGCCGGCGCACTCCGAGAAGGTGGTGCTCCGGCTGGCCGAGCAGATCGGCCCAGACGGCGCGCTGACCGAGGCGGGCGCCGACGGCCTGGTCAAGGCGGTCGGGATGGCCCGCGCGGCGGCGGTCGGGCTGGCCGCCGACGACCTGCTCGCCTTCGCCACCTCCGCGGTGCGCGACGCCACCAACGCGGCCGAGGTGCTGGCCCGGGTCCGCGAGGAGACCGGCGTACGCCTGGAGGTGCTCTCCGGCGCGGACGAGGCGCGGATGACGTTCCTCGCGGTGCGGCGATGGTTCGGCTGGTCGGCGGGACGGCTGCTGGTGATGGACATCGGCGGCGGCTCGCTGGAGCTGGCCGCCGGCATCGACGAAGACCCGGACGTGGCCGAGTCGCTGCCGCTGGGTGCCGGCCGGCTGAGCCGGGAGCGGCTGCGGGTCGACCCGGCCGGCACCGCCCCACCCTCCGCCGATGCCGTGGAGGAGCTGCGGGAGTACGTCGACGCGCAGCTCGACCGGGTGGTGGAGAAGCTGACCGGGGTGGGCTGGGAGCGCCCGGTCGCCACCTCGAAGACGTTCCGGATGCTGGCCCGGCTGGCCGGCGCCGCGCCGTCGAGCGCCGGTCTCTGGGCCCGGCGCAGCCTCAGCCGGGCCGGGCTGCGGCAGGTCATCGGCTTCATCCGGCACATCCCGCCGGCCCAGCTCGTGGAGCTGGAGGGGGTCAGCGCGGGGCGCGCCCACCAGCTGCTCGCCGGGGCGGTGGTGGCCGAGGCGGTGATGCGCCGCCTCGGCGTGCCGTCGCTGGACATCTGCCCCTGGGCGCTGCGGGAGGGCGTCATCCTCCGGCGGCTGGATCAGCTGGAGCCGATGTGATCCGCGCCGGCCGTTCCGAGCGGTTTGGGGAAGCTCGTCCTGAAGTGGTGCGGGAAACCCGGCTACCCTGAGGGGCGTGACTTCCCGCGTCCCGGTGCTCCTCTCCAGTTCCTCGGTCTTCCCTGAGCGGACCGCGGCGGCGTTCCAGCTGGCCGCGGCGCTCGGCTACGACGGCGTCGAGGTGATGGTCTGGACCGACGCCGTCAGCCAGGACGCCGGCGCGCTGCGCGGCCTCTCCGAGCACTACGGCGTGCCGGTGCTGTCCGTGCACGCGCCCTGTCTGCTGGTCACCCAGCGGGTGTGGAGCCCCGATCCGTGGGAGCGGCTGCGCAAGGCGGGCGAGCTGGCCGAGACCCTGGAAGCGCCGACCGTCGTGGTGCACCCGCCGTTCACCTGGCAGCGCGACTACGCTCGGAACTTCACCGAAGGGCTGGACGAGGTCGCCGGGCGGTTCACCGGGCTCCGCTTCGCGGTGGAGAACATGTACCCGGTGCGGATGGCCGGCCGGCAGTTCGTGCCGTACGTGCCCGGCTGGGACCCGACCGAGACGGGGTACGCCTCGTACACCCTCGACCTGTCGCACTGCGCGGCGTCGCACACCGACTCGCTGGCGATGGCGGACCGGATGGGCGCCGGGCTGGCACACGTGCACCTGGGCGACGGCACCGGCGAGGGGCGCGACGAGCACCTGGTGCCCGGGCGGGGCGGCCAGCCCTGCGCCGAGCTGCTCCGTTCGCTGGCCGGGCGCGGCTTCACCGGCTCGGTGGCCGTCGAGGTGACCACCCGCGGCGCGAAGAGCCGCGCCGTCCGCGAGGCCGACCTCCGCGAGGCCCTGGAATTCGCCCGCGCCAACCTGACCGCTCCCTCCCCAGTCGACGCCTGACCCCCTTCGCGGGCCCCCCAGCGAGCCCTCCGCCCCCGTTGATCAAGGAGTTTGCGGAAAATTCGGGCCCGATTCGTGCGCAAACTTCCTGATCAACTCTGTCCGGGCGGGGGTGGCGCGGGTCGCGCGGGCGCCGGTGGGGGTCAGGCTGGGGTCAGGGAGTCGGCGGGGGTGGAGAGTTGCTCGCCGATGGCGGCGCGCTTGCGGGCGCGGTGGGCGGCGACGTGGGAGCGGGTGGCGCAGCGCTCCGAGCAGAACCGGCGGCAGCAGTTGGACGAGGTGTCCAGGTAGACGTTGCCGCACCGCTCGTCGGCGCAGACGCCGAACCGGGCGCTGCCGTACTCGCAGAGCCAGACCGACAGCCCCCAGGCGGCGCCGGCCAGGTATTCCGCGCTCACCGAGGCGCCCCGGCTGGTGACGTGCATGTGCCAGTCACTGGAGTCGTGGCCGGAGATCCGCGGCTGGACCGGGAACGCCTCCAGCATGGCGTTCAGCTCGGCGACCGCCTGGCCGTCCCGCCCGGAGGTGCCGTACTCGAACACGTCGCGGAGGCGCTTCTGCGCCCGCCGGAAGATGACCAGGTCCCGTTCGGCGACCTCGTCGCGCATCCACGCGTTGTCGTCGGGGAAGAGGGCGCGCAGGTCGTCGAGGTCGTCCAGGCGGGAGTTGACGAGGTCAACGCCGGTCCGGGCGTACGCGTCGAAGTTCACGACACCAACGGTAGACGACTCACGGGGTGCGCGGCGCGTCGATGTAGTGCGGCACGAATCGCGCGTAACCGTCGGTGATCAGGCTCTCGCTCTCCCGTACCCCCACGCCGGCCGACTCGCCGTCGACGATCCAGCTGCCGAGCACCGTCCGGTTGCCGGCGAACTCGGGCAGCGCCCGGAACTCCTGGTAGCAGAACCCCTCGTCGCCGTAGATGCCCGGATTGGTGATCTCGGTGTCGCCGGTGACGATCCGCACCGATCCGCCCTCCCGGCCGAGCAGCGGCTTGGCCACGTATTCCGACATGCCGCGCGGTGAGTCCAGGTACGCCGGGAGCAGCAGCTCGTGGCCCGGGTAGAGCTCCCAGAGCACCGCGAGCAGCGCCTTGTTCGACAGCAGCAACTTCCAGGCCGGCTCGATCCAGGTGGTCGGGGTGCCCGGGTCCAGCGCCGGCGGCCCGTACGGCTCGGCCAGCATCCACTCCCAGGGGTAGAGCTTGAAGCAGGTGGTCACCGGGCGGTCGTCGGCGTCGACGAAGCGCCGGCCGTCCCAGCCGACGTGCTGGATCGGCAGCAGCGTGACGTCCAGCCCGGCCTGCCGGGCGGTCTCGGCCAGGTAGCCGGCGGTGATCTGGTCCTCGCCCGACTCCTCCTCGTTCGACCAGGCCACGTGCACCCGGCGGTCGTGCAGCCCGGCGCCGATCTTGGCCCAGGCGCCGACCAGCCGCTCGTGCAGGCTGTTCCACTGGTCGGCCTCGGGCCGGGTCTGCTCCAGCCAGAACCACTGGATGATGCTCGCCTCGACCAGCGCGGTGGGGGTGTCCGCGTTGTACTCCAGCAGCTTCGGCGGCCAGCTGCCGTCGTAGGCGAGATCGAAGCGGCCGTAGAGGGTGGGCGGCGCCTCGCGCAGCGACCGGGCGACCGCCTCAGCGGCCCAGGCCGGGATGCCGAACTCGGCGTAGCGGCCGCGGGCCACCACGTGCGCGGCGGCGGCCACCGACATCCGGTGCAGCTCCTCGGTCGCCTCCTCCAGCCGGAGCACCTCGTCCAGCTCGAAGGCGTACGCCGCGGTCTCGTCCCAGTACGACATGATCCCGCCGTCGGGCAGCTCGGTGTCGACGTACACCAGGCCCTGTGACCGGATGGTGGCGTCCCAGTCCGGCCGGGGGGTGGCCGCCTCGCGCCGCACCTCAGCCGCCGCAGGAGGCGAGGTGGGTGCCGAAGCCGCCCCGCTCGGGCAGCGCGCCGGCCACCGGCCGGGGCTCGGCGGCGCGGCTGCCGCTGGTGACCGCCGGGACCCGCATGGCCAGGGCGACCGTGTCGCCGCCCCCGCCGGCCGGGCCGAGGGCGCAGTCGTCATCGTCGTCGTCGGACGTCATGTTGCAGCCGGAGAGGGCGAGCGCCAGGGCGGTGAGCGCGCCGAGCTGCACGGAGGCCGACCGGAGCCGGCGGCGAGGGTGTGGTTGCACGTCATCGTTGTAACCGATGAACGCCAGCGTGGTGACCCCCGGGTGCGGCCTGTGATGCGGTTGGGACCTGCCGGCCGGCGCTCCGGCCGCCCCCCGGCGCGGGGCCGGCGACGGGCGTTACGCTCGGCTCATGCTCCGTTCCGTCATCCTCGCCGCCTCCCGGTCATCCCAGGTCGAGCGGCTCGTTGCGACGGCCCCGTTCACCCGGGACGTCGTCCGCCGGTTCGTCGCCGGCGCCGGTACCGACGACGCGTTGCGCGCGACCCGCGAACTCGTCGCCGACGGCCTCGCGGTCACCCTCGACAACCTCGGCGAGGACACCGTCACCCCCGAGCAGGCCAACGCCACCCGGGACGAATACCTCAAGCTGCTGAAGCTGCTCTCCGGCGCGGGGCTTACCCCGGCCGCCGAGGTCAGCGTGAAGCTCTCCGCACTCGGCCAGAAGTTCGACGAGCAGCTCGCCTACGACAATGCCCGGGCGATCTGCGCGGCGGCCGATGAGGCGGGCACCACGGTCACCCTGGACATGGAGGACCACACCACCACCGACTCGACGCTGGACCTGCTGGCGAAGCTGCGCAAGGACTACCCGTCGACCGGCGCGGTGCTCCAGGCGTACCTGCGGCGTACCGAGTCGGACTGCCGGGAGCTGTCCGGCGTCGGATCCCGGGTACGGCTCTGCAAGGGCGCGTACAAGGAGCCGGAGTCGGTGGCGTACCAGTCCGCCCGGGAGGTGGACAAGTCGTACGTGCGCTGCCTGAACGCGCTGATGGCCGGCGACGGCTACCCGATGCTGGCCACCCACGACCCGCGGCTGATCGCCATCGGCGAGGACCGGGCCCGCTGGTTCGACCGGGGCCCGGACCGCTTCGAGTTCCAGATGCTCTACGGCATCCGTCCCGAGGAGCAGGCCCGGCTGGTCGGCGAGGGCTACACGGTGCGCACCTACCTGCCGTACGGCGAGGACTGGTACGGCTACCTGATGCGCCGGCTCGCCGAGCGCCCCGCGAACCTGATGTTCTTCGGCCGGGCGCTGGTCTCGAAGAAGTAGCCACCGGCTCAGCGTCTGAACCCCCCAGCGGTCCCGGTACGGGCCGGCGGAGACCCTCGTGTCCCGCCGGCCCGTTCCCGTTTCACGACCGGTTCGCGCTTGACGAGCGAAGCTAATGACATTAGCTTTATGGCTATGACGATTAGCCAGATGGAGCGGGACGGCGGCACGATCGCGTACGAGGTGCACGGGGAGGGCCCGCTCGTGGTCCTCTCGCACGGGATGGGGGAGAACCGGCGGGCCTTCCGCCACCTGATCCCCCTGCTGGTCGAGGCCGGTTACCGGGTGGCCTCGGTGGACGTCCGCGGGCACGGCGACTCCAGCCCGCACTGGCCGACGTACGCCCCGGCCGAGGTCGGCGCCGACCTGCTCGCCGTGGTCCGTACCCTCGGCGGGCCGGCCACCCTGGTCGGCAGCTCGTCCAGCGCGGCGGCCGTGGTCTTCGCCGCCGGGGACGCGCCCGACCTGGTCAACGGCATCGTCCAGGTCAGCCCGTTCGTCGCCCAGCCCAAGCCGAACCCGATCATGCGGGTCGCCCAGGCGGCGGTGCTGCGCAGCCCCCGGCTCTTCGGGATGTTCCACCGGACGCTCTTCCCCGGCCCCCGGCCGGCCGACGACGCCGCGTACCGCCGGGAGCTGGTGGCCGGGCTGCGCGGCCGGATGGACGCGGTGCGTGGGGTGATCGCCCCGGTCGCGCCGCACTGGACCGACCGGGCCCGCGACGTGCGGCTGCCCGTGCTGATCCTGATGGGCACGAAGGACCCCGACTTCCCGGACCCGGGCGCGGAGGCGCGGGCGGCCCGGCGGCTCTTCGCCACCGCCGAGGCCCGCATGGTCGACGACTCCGGCCACTACCCGCACGCCGACCAGCCGGCGGCCACCGCCGCCCAGCTGGTGGAGTTCCTGGCGGTGACGTCCCGTGCCTAGGGCCGGGCTCACCCCGCAGGCCGTCGTCCGGGAGGCGGCCCGGCTCGCCGACGAGGTCGGCTACGAGAAGCTGACCCTCGCCGCCGTCGCCGGCCGGCTCGGCGTCGCGCTACCCAGCCTCTACAAGCACGTCCGCGGCGCCGACGCGCTGGGCCAGCAGCTGGCCGCCCTGGCCGTCGCCGAACTGGCCGCCGAGATGACCTCGGCGGCCGCCGGGCGGGCCGGCCGGGACGCGCTGCGCGCCGTCGCCGACGCCTGGCGGGGATACGCCGGCCGGCACCCCGGCCGCTACCCGGCCGCCCAGCAGGTGCCCGACCCCGACGACCCCGCCCACGTCGAGGCCGGCCGGCTGGCGCTCGACGCGGTCTACGCGATCCTGCGGGGGTACGGCCTGACCGGCGACGACGCGGTCGACGCGGCGCGGACCTTCCGCAGCGCGGTGCACGGCTTCGTCACCCTGGAGGCGAGCGGCGGGTTCGGCCTGCCCCGGGGGATGGACCGCTCCTTCGACCAGCTGGTGGCCGCCCTGGACACCGCGTTCCGCAACTGGCCGGACCCTGTGGGTGCGCGGTGAAGGCGCTGCTGCTCACCCTCACGTTCCTGCTGGAGCTGGCGATGCTCGCCGCCGCCGGCTGGTGGGGGTTCCACCTCGACGCGGGGCTCGCCGTGCGGCTGCTCGCCGGGCTCGGCGCGCCGCTGCTGATCGCGGCCGTCTGGGGCGTCCTCTGCTCGCCGAAGGCCGCCGTGCCGCTGCCCCCGGCCGCGAAGTACGCCGCCCAGGCCGCCTGCTTCGTGACCGCCGGGCTGCTGCTCGCGCTGGCCGGCCAGCCGCTGCTCGGGACGCTCCTGGTCGTCGTCTGGGCGGCCGACCGGGCGACGCTGACCCGCGCCGGCCACCCGGCCTGAGCCGCGCCGGCCACCCGGCCTGAGCCGCGCCGGCCACCCGGCCTGGGCCGGGCTGGCCCACCGGGCCCGCGGGGGCGGCACGCCCGACGCGCGGGTGGGTCTGGCCCGACGGTCCGGCTGGTCGTACCCTTCGCCGGTGACCGACGGGGTGGACGAGCCGCGACCGCGCCGACGTTGGCCGCTCTGGACGGCGCTCGCGGTGGTCGTGGTGCTGCTCGGCTGCGGCCTGCCGGCCGCGGTGCTGACCGTCGTGGTCGACCGCGCCACCAGCGACGGCCCAACCTGGAGCCCGCCCTCCGCCGCATCCGACGACCCTGCCAGCCTGGCCGCCCGCCGGCTCGGCGAACGGCTGACCGCGCGACTCGACCGGCAGGCCACCGCGCTGCTCGGCGGGGACCGGGCCGGCTTCCTCGCCGTCGCCGACCGGTCCGCCCAGCCCGTCCTGGCCCGCCGGTACGCGGCCCTGCGGGCGCTGCGGGTCACCGTCTGGCGGGCCGAGCGGGACGGCCCGCCCACCCCCGTCCCGGGCCGGCCGGGCCAGTGGCGCCAACCGGTCACCTTCCGCTACTGCTTCGTGGTGCCGAACTGCTCCCCGAGCCCGGTGTCGGTCAGCACCCGCTGGCGGGAGGCGGGCGACGCCCCGGTGCTGCTCGCCGTCGAGGAATCCCAGTCGGGGCAGACCGCCGCCCGACCCTGGGAGGTCAGCGAGCTGGTCGCCGCCGTCGGCCCGCGCACCGTGGTGGCCACCACCCCCGCGCTGCGCGGAAAGCTGCCCGCCCTGCTCGCCGAGGCCGAGTCGGCCGCCCGGGTGGCCGACCTGTACGCGGTGGCCGGCCCGCCGCCGGACCGGTACCGGGTGTTCTACGCCGGCCCGGCCGAGTGGCGGCGCTGGTACGGCGGCGGCCGCCCGAAGTGGACGGCCGGCTACGCGGTCGGGATCGGCGGCGGGCAGCACGAGGTGGTGCTGAACGCCCAGACGCTCCCCACCGGCGGTGCCGGCGCGCTGCTGCGGCACGAGCTGACGCACGCCGCCTCGCTGCCCGACCAGAGCTCATCCGGGCGGGCTCTCTGGTGGCTGAAGGAGGGGCTGGCCGAGTACGCCGGCGCGAGCGGGGCACCCGTGGTCCGCTACGAGGGGCTCGACGAGGTGCGCGCGCTGCTGCGCGGCTGGGACGGCCGGCTGGACAGCCTGGCGCCGGCGGCCGACGACCCGGCGGACCGGGCCGGTGGCGCCTATGGCGTCGGCTACCTCGCCGTGCACCACCTCGTCGACCGCTACGGCGAGCAGCGGACGCTGGAGTTCTTCCGGGCCGTCGTGCACGACCGCCGGTCCCTGGACGACGCCGCCGAGCAGGTGTTCGGCGACCCCTGGGGGCCGCTGCACGACGAGTGCGTCGGGTACGTCCGCGCCACCGCCCGGTGACATCGACCCAGCTCGTAGCATGGACGACGTGCGCCGCACCCACTCGCCGCGGCCGCCCGTAGCCCCGCGGCCCCGCCTGCTCACCGCCCTGCTCGCCGTCGTCGTCCTCACCGGTACCACCGCCGCCTCCTGCGGCGACGAGAAGTCCACCGTCGCGCTGGCCCCGGCCGGCCGGTCGGCGGTCGCCGAGGTGATCGACGCCCCGGCCACCGTCACCGCCCGGGCCGCCGCCACCCTGACCGCGCCCGCCGACGGCACCCTGGCCAGCCTGCGGGTCCAGCCCGGCCAGCGGGTGACCCGCGGTCAGGTGCTCGCCGTGGTCGCCTCCCCCGAGGCCCAGCAGCGGCTCCGGCAGGCCCGTGACGCCCTCCGGGCCGCCGACCGGGCCGGCCGGGGCGTCGGCACGGGCGACCTCACCGGCCGCCGGCGCGGCACCGACAAGGCCGCCGACGAGGCGTTCGACACCGCCCGGGACGCCGCCGGGAAGATCGCCGATCCGAAGGTCCGCGACGCCCTGCTGGCCCAGGTCACCTCCGCCCAGCAGCAGTACGCCGCCGCGGCGCGCACCGCCGACCAGGCGGTCCGGTCGGTGCAGCGCGGCGTGGCCGGGCTGAACTCCGCCGTCGGCGCGCTCTCGGCCGCGCAGCGCCTCCAGGCCCGCCAGGCGTACGACCTGGCCCGGGCGACCGTCGACGCGCTGACCCTGCGCGCCCCGATCGGCGGCGTGGTGCAGCCCGGCGGCACCCCCGCCGGCGGCGGGACGGATCTCGCCGGGCTGCTCGGCGCCTCCGGCGGGCAGCTGCCCGCCGGGCTCGGCCCGTCGGCGCTCACCCCGTCCCGGTCCGGTCCGCCAGCCGGCGTGGACGACGCGATCCCGGTCGGCGGTCGGGTCACCGCCGGCACCCCCGTCCTGACCATCGTGGACACCGGGGCGTTGGGGCTGTTCGCCGAGGTGGACGAGACCGACGTGCTGCTGGTCCGCGCCGGCCTGACCGGCACCGTCGAGCTGGACGCGGTCACCGGGGCCAGCTACGCCGCCACGGTCCGCTCGGTCGACGTGCTCCCCACCAGCTCGGCCCGGGGCGGCGTCAGCTACCGGGTACGGCTCGCCCTGGGCGCCGGTCGACTCGGCGAGGGGGAGCCGGCCCCGGCCCCCCGCCCCGGCATGAACGCCGTGGTCCACCTGCGGGTACGCGAGGCGGCCGACGCGGTCGCCGTACCGGCGTCGGCGGTCTTCTCCGCCGACGGCCGGGACGCCGTCTGGCTGGTCCGGGACGGCAAGGCCGACCAGGTGCCGGTCACCGTGGGCGTCCAGGGGCAGGACCTGGTGCAGATCCTCGACGGGGTGTCGGCCGGTGACCGGGTGGTGGTACGCGGCGCCGACCAGGTCCGCGACGGCCAGGAGGTCGGGTGACGCCGGCGATCGAGGCGGTGGACGTCTCCCGGACGTACCAGCTCGACGGCGTCTCGGTGCCCGCGCTGCGCGGGGTGTCGCTGACCGTCCAGCCCGGCGACTACGTGGCGCTGGTCGGGCCCTCGGGCTCGGGCAAGTCCACCCTGATGCACCTGCTGGGCGGGCTGGACCGGCCGACCGGCGGCCGGCTGGTCATCGGCGGGCGGGACGTCGCCAGCCTCTCCCCGCCGGAGATGGCCACCCTGCGCAACGAGACCATCGGCTTCGTCTTCCAGGCGTTCCACCTGCTACCGCGTACCTCGGCGGTGGAGAACGTGGCGTTGCCCCTGGTCTACCGGGGGGTGGCCGCCCGGCAGCGCCGGGAGCGGGCGGCGGCGGTGCTGGGCCGGGTCGGCCTGGGGCACCGGCTGGGCCACCGTCCGAACCAGATGTCCGGCGGCGAGCAGCAGCGGGTGGCGATCGCCCGCGCGCTGGTCACCGACCCGACGGTGCTCCTCGCCGACGAGCCGACCGGCAACCTGGACACCGCGACCGGCCAGGCGGTGCTGGCCCTGCTGGAGCGGCTGAACGCCGAGTCGGGGGTGGCGCTGGTGATGGTGACCCACGACAACGAGGTGGCGGCCCGGGCCCGGCGGCGGATCGCCATGCGGGACGGGGTGGTGGTCTCCGACAGCGCCCATGATCGACCGCCGTTCGGGGCCGGGGAGGCACCTGACACACTGGATGGCGCTCCCAGCGCGGAGCCCCGGTCCGCGTCCGGAAGCGGCCCGGGGCACCCGTCCGGTGGCTCCGGTGGGCCCGCCGGAGCCACCGGACGCCTTCCGCACGACATCGGCGGTGCGTCGTGAGGCTGGCCGAGGCGTGGCGGGTGGCGCTGGACGCGCTGCGGGCCAACCGGATGCGCAGCGCGCTGACCATGCTCGGCGTGATCATCGGGGTGGCCTCGGTGGTGCTCCTGGTCGCCATCGGCACCGGCACCAAGCAGCAGGTGGAGCAGCAGGTCGAGGGGCTCGGCTCCAACCTGCTGCTGGTCGTACCGGGGAAGATCGACGTGGGAACCGCGCCGGTGGTCTCCCCGCTGACCCTGCGGGACGTGGACGCGGTCACCCGGGTGGTCGGCGATCCCGGCCGGGTCGCCGTGACGGTGACCTCCGGCGCGACCGCCCGGGCCGGCAACCGGTCCGACTTCACCACCGTGCAGGGTGTGCTGGAGACGACCCCGGCGGTCTTCACCCGCTCGCTCGCCCGGGGCCGCTACCTCACCGGCGCGGACGTCGACACCAGCCGGCGGGTCGCGGTGCTCGGCACGTCGGTGGCCCGGGCGCTCTTTCCCGACCGGGATCCGCTCGGCCAGCAGGTGTCGCTGGCCGGGGTGCGGTTCCGGGTGATCGGCGTGTTCGCGCCGCTGGGGCAGAGCCTGGGCGTGGACCGGGACGACGAGGTGCACGTGCCGGTCACCGCCGCGCAGCGGCTCTGGGGCACCCAGCGGGTGGACGGCATCGCGGTCAAGGCCCCGGACCGGGAGCGGATCGGGGAACTCGGCGACCGGATCGTCGCCGAGCTGGGCCGCCGGCACCCGGACACCGAGTTCAGCGCGGTCACCCAGCAGCAGATCCTCGGCGTGCTCGGCGACATCCTCGGCGTGCTCACCGGGGTGCTGGCCGCCATCGCCGGGATCTCCCTGCTGGTCGGCGGGGTGGGGGTCTCCAACATCATGCTGGTCTCGGTACGGGAGCGGACCCGGGAGATCGGCCTGCGCAAGGCGGTCGGCGCCCGCCCCCGGGACATCGGGGTGCAGTTCCTGCTGGAGGCGGTGCTGCTCACCTCGATCGGCGGGCTGACCGGAATGGCGCTCGGCGTGGGCACCGCGCTGCTGGTCGATGCGTTCTCGCCGATCCCGGCGGCGATCACCTGGTGGTCGCTGGCGCTGGCCTTCGGGGTCTCGGCGGCGGTGGGCATCGTCTTCGGGGTGGTCCCCGCGCAGCGGGCCGGCAGACTCGACCCGGTGGTCGCGCTGCGCGCCGAGTGAGGGCGGTGGCACCGGTCCCGGCAACGGGACGTCGGGCGCGGGCAGGCACAAAACCCCTGCTCACGGTCGGGTGAACCGCCGGTCAATCATGATCAGTTGTACGAAGGGATCGCGCCGGTCACAGCGGCCCCGCTACCGTACTGGTAACACGCGCGTTGCCGGCCCGGGTGGGACCACCCGTCGGGTGGCTCGCGCCGGGCATGGGATGGGTCGGGTGAGCCATGGCCGGGTCACAGTCCGACGGTCGGCTGTCGGATGTCAAGTTCCTGACCGTCGCCGAGGTGGCGTCGGTCATGCGGGTGTCGAAGATGACGGTCTACCGTCTGGTGCACAGCGGTGAGCTCACCGCCGTCCGGGTCGGCCGCTCCTTCCGGGTGCCCGAGCACGCGGTGCACGACTATCTCCGGGGCGCCTTTCAGGAATCCGCCTGACCCGTCCCCCGACGACCTGCGGAGTACGACGTAACGGGCATCGACGGGGGCGCGTTGGTCCTGCTGATGCTCTCCGGCTACCCTGGAGCCGACCGTGACCGCTCGCCGGTGCGCCCCACTGCCACCAGGCTGGTCCGGTCCGTTGTCCGCAAGCGGTCACCGGCGTCACCGCAGTGACGCCGCCCGTCCGCCCCGCACGTTCCATTGAAAGGCTGTCGTATGGGCTCGGTGGTCAAGAAGCGCCGCAAGCGCATGGCTAAGAAGAAGCACCGCAAGCTGCTGCGCAAGACCCGCGTCCAGCGTCGCCGTCTCGGCAAGTGACCGATGCCGGGCTACGGCCCGGCAGCCGGTACCACTTGCCAACTGTCGACCCTCGGAGGCTCAGGTGATCAGGCCGCGGACATCCCGGCTCGGTCCCTCCTGCCGGTCAGGGCGTGCGCGATGACCCCCGGTGGCACCTCAGGTGCTCCGGGGGTCGTCGTCGTGACCGGGGTCGGTCGCTACCTCGGCGCGCACGTCGCCGCCCGGCTCGCCGCCGACCCGCGGATCGAGCGGGTGATCGGGGTGGACCCCACCACCCCCGGCCCCGAGGTCACCGACCTGCTCGACCGGGTCGAGCGGATCCGGCTCGACCTCGGCTCGCTCGGCGGCCTCCTCGCCGACCTCGACGTCGACGCCGTCGTCCACCTCGCCCTGGTCAGCGCCCCCGACCCGCAGCACGGCGGCCGGGCGGCGATGAAGGACCAGAACGTCATCGGCACCATGCAGCTGCTCGCCGCCTGCCAGCGCGCCCCCCGGCTGCGCAAGCTGGTGGTCCGCTCCTCGACCGCCGCGTACGGCGCGTCGTTCCGCGACCCGGCCGTGTTCACCGAGGAGACCGAACCGCGCGAGGTGCCGCGCGGCGGTTTCGGCCGCGACATCCTCGACATCGAGGGGTACGTCCGCGGCTTCCGCCGCCGGCGCCCCGACGTCACCGCCACCGTGCTGCGCTTCGCGCCGTTCATCGGCTCGACCGCCGACACCACGCTCACCCGCTACTTCTCCCAGCCGGTGGTGCCCACCGTCTTCGGGCGCGACCCGCGGTTGCAGTTCGTGCACTTCGACGACGCGCTCGAGGTGCTGCACCGGTCGATCGCCGAGGACCACCCGGGGACGTACAACGTGGCCGGTCCGGGCGTGCTCTCCCTCTCCCAGGCGATCCGCCGGGCCGGCCGGGTGGCGATGCCGGTGCTGGAACCGGGCCTCTCCGGGGCCGCCGCGGTCGCCCGCAACCTCGGCTTCGGCCGGTACGGCCTGGACCAGGTCGACCTCTTCGTGCACGGCCGGGTGGTCGACACCAGCCGGCTCGAGCGGGAGTACGGCTTCACCCCGCGCTCCACCGCCGCCGCGTTCGAGGACTTCATCCGCGCCCACCACGGAGGCGTGGTGGTCAGCCGGGACAATCTCGCCGCCGCGGAGCAGTTGGTGCTGGAGAGCATCCGGCAGGTCCGCACGGCCGTTCGGGAGCGCTCGTCGTGACCACCGAAGGACCCGACAGTGGCGCTGACGGCCGGTACGACGTACCCCTGAGCGTGGCAGGACCGGACGCGGAGCCGGTGCGGCGCAACGGACACCGGCGCCGGACGGCCGCCGCCGCGAAACCCGCCGTCGACCCGGCGGCGCAGGACGAGCCGGACACCGCCGCGGCCGACGAGCCGGACACCGCCGCGGCCGACGAGCCGGTGGCGACGCCGACGGCCGGCGACCTTCCGGCCCTGCCGGACGGGGCGGCGGTGGCGGACCGGCCCGGTGACCACTGGGACCGCAAGGTCGCCTCCGGCCTGGCGTTCCTGCGCCGGCGGCTCTCCGGCGACTACGAGGTCGACGAGTTCGGCTTCGACCCGGACCTCACCGGCTCGGTCTTCCACCCGCTGCTGCGGATGCTCTACCGGGACTGGTTCCGCACCGAGGTCAGCGGGCTGGAGAACGTGCCCACCGACGGGGCCGGCCTGGTGGTCGGCAACCACTCCGGCACGGTCGCGCTCGACGCGCTGATCCTCTCCACCGCCCTGCACGACCAGCACCCCGAGCACCGCTACCTGCGGCTGCTCGGCGCCGACCTGGTGTTCCGGATGCCGGTGGTCTCCGAGATCGCCCGCAAGACCGGCGGCACGGTGGCCTGCAACCCGGACGCGGAACGGCTGCTCGGTAACGGCGAGCTGGTCGGGGTCTTCCCGGAGGGCTTCAAGGGCGTCGGCAAGCTCTACTCCGACCGCTACAAGCTGCAACGCTTCGGCCGGGGTGGCTTCGTCTCGGCGGCGCTGCGCACCGGTACGCCGATCGTGCCGGTCGCCATCGTCGGGGGCGAGGAGATCTACCCGATGCTCGCCGACGTCAAGCCGCTCGCCCGGCTGCTCAAGCTGCCGTACTTCCCGGTCACGCCGACGTTTCCGTGGCTGGGACCGCTCGGCATGGTGCCGCTGCCGAGCAAGTGGCTGATCGAGTTCTGCCCGCCGATCCCGACGGCCCACCTGACCGACTCGGCGGACGACCCGCTGGTCGTGTTCAACCTGGCCGACCAGGTCCGGGAGACCATCCAGCACACCCTGCACAAGCTGCTGGAACGCCGCCCCGACCCGTTCGGCCCCTGACCTACGGGGTCAGAGCGCGCGGCGGCGGCGGTGCGCGGCCAGGCCCGCGGTGACCGCGCCGGCCAGCAGCCCGGCCGCGGCGGTCGACGGTACGGCGATCTTGGCGGCCCGCCGGCCGGTACGGAAGTCGCGGACCTCCCAGCCCCGCTCCCGGGCCCGGCGCAGCAACGTGCCGTCCGGGTTGATCGCCACCGCCCGGCCGACCGCCGAGAGCATCGGCAGGTCGTTGGCCGAGTCGCTGTAGGCCGCGCAGCGGGACAGGTCGAGCCCCTCGACCGCGGCGAGCTGGGTGACCGCCTCCGCCTTCGCCGGCCCGTGCATCAGGTCGCCCACCAGCCGCCCGGTGTACGCGCCGTCGACCACCTCGGCGACGGTGCCGACCGCGCCGGTCAGGCCCAGCCGGGTGGCGATCACCCGACCGATCTCCACCGGGGCGGCGCTGACCAGCCAGACCCGCTCGCCCGCGTCGAGGTGCCGCTGGGCGAGGCGGCGGGTGCCGGCCCAGATCCGCGGGGCCATCAGCTCGTCGAAGATCTCCTCGGCGAGCAGCTCCACCTCGTTCACCCGCCAGCCCTGGATGAAGGCCAGCGCGGCCTCCTTGGCCTGCGACATGTCGCCGGCGTGCTCGGTGGCCAGCAGCCGGAACCGGGCCTGCTGCCAGGCGAACCGGGCCAGGTCACCGGTGGTGAAGTACTTCCGGGCGGCGAGCCCGCGGGCGAACCAGTAGATCGACGCGCCCTGCATCATCGTGTTGTCCACGTCGAAGAAGGCCGCCGCGGTCGGATCCGGCTCGACCGGGGTGGGCGGCGGCCGTTCCGCCTCCGCCCAACCGGCGGTGTGCCCGTGGACGTCGGTGCTGACCGTGACCTTGCGGGTGCGGGCCATGGCACCTCCCTCCGGTGGACCTGCCGCGCTGCCTACATCCCCGAGCCTAGTCGGGTGGTCGCGCGGGGTGATCGGCTGAAGGGAGAAGTGTGGCGGACTGCTCGCCGGGTCAGCGGTCGCCGGGGCAGGCGGCCGGGGCCGGGCCCAGCGCGTCGCTGCCGACCGGCCTGGGCAGCTCGCAGGCGATGGCGGCGCGCAGCCCGTCCGAACGCCTGCGGATCGCGTCGAGCAGGGCGAGGGACCGCCGGGTCCGGTCCCGCTCGGCGCGGCCGGCCCCGTCGAGCAGCCCGGTGACCGCCCCTCGCTGGCCGGTGACGAAGGTGTTCACCGCGTCCAGGCCGGCCGGGTCGGAACGCTCGACCGCGGTGGTGGTCAGCAGGCGTACGCCCTGGCGGGTGTCGGCGTCCATGTCGTCCAGCACCGCGCTGAAACCGGCCGGGTCGCCGTGCAGCGTGGCGGCCTCGTCGAGCCGGGTGCGGGCGAAGTCGAGGAAGAGCTGGCCCCGGCTCAGGTCCGAGCTGGCGAGCGCGAGCTGGGCCCGCTCGGTGGAGCGCTTCATGCCGTACAGCGCGTCACCGGGGACCGCGTTCTCGCTGGCGGCGGAGATGCCGGAGAGCGCGACCGCGCCGGCCGTGATGCCGACCAGGATGGCGCCCCGGGCCCGGGCCCGACGTGCGGTCGCCCCGCCCAGCAGCGGCGTACGCGAAGCGGTTGCGGCGGGCTGCGCCGCGGACTCCGTGGCGCCGGCGGTGCCCATCCCCTCCCGTACCGCCGTGGCCACGAGCATCGCCCGCAGCCCGCTGCGGAACTCGGGGTCCACCTGGACGTCCGGCCGTTCGGCGGTGAGCTGACGGCCGATCGCGACGAGGGCGACGAGCTGGTCGTCGGTCCGGGACCGGGCGTGATGGCGTCGCCCGCCGTTTGCCTCGTCGAGAAGCTGGGCGAAGCGTGTGGCCCGCCGACGGGAGAAGAGGTCACTGTCCACCGCAGGCACCCCCTCTCGCTGGTCACGGCCGATCGGCCGCGGTGGTTCCCGGCGACCGGTGGCAGTGGGACTCCGACGGGCGGCATGCGGTGACCACCCGTGCTGACCGGACCGGGTGGCCCGGGGGACGCCGGACAACCACTGGTCGCACCCGGAGAAACGGTTCGCGACGGGTGCCGGTTACGGGGGCGGCGGAGGCGAAATCACGAAGCGTGATCGCCGTCACTGGACGTGCGGTATCCTCGCCGGCCCGCCGCCGGCTGCACGAAGGCGCCCGATCAGGGCTGGAAGCCGTCCGGAAGCAGCCGGGCCAGGGCTCGCACCGCGCGGTACTGGAGGGCCTTGATGGCCCCCTCGTTCTTGCCCATCGCGCGGGCGGTCTCGGCCACCGAGAAGCCCTGGAGGAAGCGGAGCACGATGCACTCCTGCTGCTCCGGGTTGAGCTGCTTGACGGCGGTGAGCAGGGCGACGTTGGTGATGTGCTCCACCACCGCCGCCTCCGGGCTGCCCTCCGGCCCGCGGTCCTCGCGGTCGGCGTCGAGCACGTCGCCGGTGGTCACCTCCAGCCGGTAGCGACCGGACTTGAAGTGGTCGGCGACCAGGTTGCGGGCGATGGTGACCAGCCAGGCGCCGAGGTCGCGGCCCTGCCAGGTGAAGCTGCCGATCCGCTTGAGCGCCCGGAGGAAGGTGTCCGAGGTCAGGTCCTCGGCGAGCTGCCGGTTGCCGACCCGGAAGTAGACGAAGCGGAAGACGGTGTCGACGTACCGGTCGTAGATCAGACCGAACGCCTCGGCCTCGCCGGCCTGCGCCCGCTCCACCAGCCCCCAGACCTCGGTCGCCGGGTCGGACGGGTCGGGTCGGCTGGGGTAGCCGGTGGCGGGCGTGACGGAGGCCGGGACCGCGGGAAGCACGGCGGTGTCGCCGGCCGGCACCGCGGGGAGCACGGCGGTCTCGGTGCTCGACGGGTCGGTGACCGGGGCCGGTTCGCCGGCCCGCCGGCTCTGCGCCGGCATGGTCGGGCGGGTCGGTGACGCCACCCGGCCGGCCGGCGCGGCGTTGCCGCCGGGTACCAGCGGGCGGGTCGGGGCCTCGTTGTGGTGCGGTCGTTGGTGGACCCGACGCCCGGCGCTGTCGGAGCGGCCGGCGTCCAGCCGCTCGTTGACAGAGCTGCGGGGCGCCGGACCGGTCAGACCGGCGGGCCGCTCGGCGTAGCCGAAGGTGGTCACCGTGCCTCCCCGCTACGCTCCGCGGCCGGGTACGCGTGGCGACGCAGGGTCGCCGGTGCGTCCGGTCTGCCTCGGGCGGGCAGGGCCGCGCGGGGGTGTGCCGACGTGCGGCAGATCCCCATGAGGTGCTGGTCCAATGCGCTCACAGGCACGGGGGCCTCCTCGGGCTGAGGGGTGTCGACTCACGGCAAATGGGGTGAGCCGACCCGAGTGATGATAGGGCCAACGTCACCCGCGTGTGGCAAGTCCGTTACACAGGGCAGAAGTATTTCCCTCGAGGTCGCACAGATGGCGGACCCGTTGTCCGTCGTGTGCGGTTGACATTCACGTCGGGACTTGATCCCGAGTGGAAAGTCCGAGAAGGTAGCGAATTGTTCCCGCGTTCGGCGTGTCGGGGACGGGGCGGGCCGGTTGCGCCCGGGCGCGGGCATGGTCCGTGGGGGTCCTGCTGTGCCAGACTCAGCCACCGTGCAGGATGCCGCCGACCTCGCCGCGCCCACCCTCGCCGACCGGCTCCGCCGGGCGGCCGCCGACCGGGGCGACCACCCGGCGCTGCACTGGCGGGAGGTGACCCTCACCTGGTCCGAACTGGACTCCCGGGTGACCGCCGTCGCGCACGCCCTGGCCCGGATCGCCGCCGGGGACGGTGACCCGCCGGCCCGGGTGGCCATCGCGCTGCCGAACTCGCCCGACTTCGTGGTCGGCTACCTCGCCGCGCTCCGCGCCGGGCTGGTCGCGGTGCCGGTCAACCCGGGCCTCACCGCCCGCGAGCTGCGGCACGTGCTGACCGACTCCGGGGCGCGGGTGCTGATCTGCACGACGGCGGTCCGCGACCGGGTCGCCGGGTTCGCCGCCGACCTGCCGGAGCTCACCGCCGTGCACACCGAACTGCCGACCACCGAGCCGCCGGCCGCCGAGCCGCCGGCCGCCGAGCCGCCGGCCACTGAGCCGCCCGGCGGCGACGGGTCCGCCGAGACCCCGGCGGGGGCGGCGTTCCCGGCCCGGGGCGGTGAGGACCTGGCCGTACTGCTCTACACCTCGGGCACCGAGGGCTGGCCCAAGGGGGCGATGCTGCCGCACCGGGCGCTCGCCGCCAACCACGAGCAGGTCGGCCGGATCGACCCGCCGGTGGTCGGCCCGGACGACACCGTGCTGCTCGCCCTGCCGCTGTTCCACGCGTACGGGTTGAACTCGGGGCTCGGAGCGGTCGTCCACCACGGCGCGACCGGGGTGCTCGTCGACGAGCCCGGCCCGACCTGCGCGCTCGACGAGATCGCCCGGCACCGGGTCAGCGTGCTGGTCGGCGTACCGTCGATGTTCCTGGCCTGGTCCACGGCGGACGCCGACGCGGTCGTCGCGGCGATGACCGCGGTCCGGGTCGCGGTCTGCGGCGCGGCGCCGCTCGACCTGGCCACCGCGGCGCGCTTCACCGAGGTCACCGGGCATCCGGTGCACGTCGGGTACGGCCTGACCGAGACCGCGCCGGTGCTCACCTCCACCCTGGTCGGCGGGGAGCCGAAGCCGGGCTCGATCGGCCGGCCGCTGCCCGGCGTGGAGCTGCGGCTGGTCGGCGCGGACGGAGCCGAGCTGTGGCGGGACGGCGTCGCCGCGGCGGCGGACGAGGACGCGGACGACCCCTACCTGGCGGACTCCTCGCCCGGGACCGACCCCGGGGAGATCGTGGTCCGCGGGGCCAACCTCTTCACCGGCTACTGGCCGGACGGCCGGGGCGGCCCGGACGCCGACGGCTGGTGGGCGACCGGGGACGTCGGGTACGCCGACGACGACGGTGACCTCTTCCTGGTCGACCGGCTGGGCGAGCTGATCCTGGTCAACGGCTTCAACGTCTACCCGCACGAGGTCGAGCTGGTGCTGGACGCGCACCCGGGGGTGGCCGGCTCGGCCGTCCTCGGTGTGCCGCACCCGCGAACGGGTGAGACTGTCCGGGCGTACGTGGTGCCGGCGCCCGGGCGTCCGGTCACCGACGAGGAGCTGCTCGGCCACTGCGCGCGTAACCTGGCCCGGTTCAAGTGCCCGACCGCCGTCGAGTTCGTCGACGAGCTGCCGTACTCGGCGATCGGCAAGGTACGCAAGACGTCTCTGCGGTCGATCCCGGCCGCCCGCCCGACGGAGGTGCCCGATGTCCACTGACGCCCGGCTCGCCCTGATCACCCGCCCCGGTTGCCACCTCTGCGACGACGCCAAGGCGGCGCTGGACCGGGTGGTGGCGGTCACCGGCGACCGGTGGGTGGAGAAGGACGTCACCGGTGACGTGGAGCTGGAACGCGAGTACGGCGACCGGCTGCCGGTGGTGCTGCTCGACGGCAAGGAGCACGGCTACTGGCGGGTGGAGGAGGAGCGGCTGCTGCGGGACCTGACCACCCCGCAGTTGTGACCGGGCCTTATCGTGCTGCGATGACCCCTGCGCGCCACCACCTGGTGTGGGACTGGAACGGCACCCTGCTCAACGACCTCAGCCTGGTGGTCGAGGCCACCAACGTCGCCTTCGCCAGCGCCGGCGGGCCGTCGGTCGGCGCCGACGAGCACCGGAGCCGGTTCCGTCGGCCGATCGCCGACTACTACGCGGAGATGCTCGGCCGGGCGGTCGACGACGAGGCGTTCGGCCGGCTGGACCGGATCTTCCACGACGCGTACCGGGCGGGGCTGGCCAGTTGTGCGCTGGCCGACGACGCGACCGCCGCGATCGGGGCCTGGCCGGGCAGCCAGTCGCTGCTGTCCATGTGGTTCCACGACGAGCTGGTGCCGACCGTGCACACGTACGGCCTGACCGGTCACTTCGCCCGGGTGGACGGGCTGCGGGCCAGCGTCGGCGGCGGCTTCAAGGCGCAGTGGCTGGAGAAGCACCTCGCCGAGCTGGGGCTGGACGGTCGCCAGGTGGTGCTGATCGGCGACTCGATCGACGACGCCGACGCCGCGGCGAGCGTGGGCGCGACCTGCGTCCTCTACACCGGCGGCCTGTCGCACCCCGCCCGCCTGCGCGCCTCCGGCCACCCCACCGCCGACACCCTCACCGAGGCGGTCACCCTGGCCACCACCCTCCCTTGACGGTGGGCACGGCGCGATCGGCGGTGGGTCAGGGGCGCAGGTAGGCGAGGACCGCGAGGACTCGGCGGTGCTGGTCGGCGTCGGGGGGCAGGGCCAGCTTGGTGAAGATGTTGCGGACGTGCTTCTCCACCGCGCCGTCGCTGACCACGAGGGTCCGGGCGATCGCGGTGTTGGAGCGGCCCTCCGCCATCAGCGCCAGCACCTCCCGCTCGCGCGGGGTCAGCTCCCGCAGCGGGTCGTCCCGACGCCGCCGGACCAGCAGCTGGCCGACCACCTCCGGATCGAGCACCGTGCCGCCGCCGGCCACCCGGGTCAACGCGTCCAGGAACTCGTCGATCGCGGCGACCCGGTCCTTGAGCAGGTAGCCGACTCCGCCGCCGCCGGCCCCGCCGGTGGTCGCCAGCAGGTCGTCGGCGTACGACGCCTCGACGTACTGGGAGAGCACCAGCACCGGCGTGTGCGGCACCAGCCGGCGGGCCTCCACCGCCGCGCGCAGCCCCTCGTCGGTGTGCGACGGCGGCATTCGGACGTCCACCACTGACACGTCCGGCCGGTGCGCCACCACCGCCTCGACCAGGGCGTCACCGTCACCCACGGCGGCCACCACCTGGTGCCCCGACTCGGTCAGCAGCCGGGCCAGCCCCTCCCGGAGCAGTACGGCGTCGTCCGCGATCACCACCCGCATGGTCCGGTGTCTACCACGCCGCGCCCGTCCCGTCCGCCCGGCCCGCCCGGCTTGCCCGGACCGCCCGGCGGCGCGGTCGGGTCAGCGGGGGAGGGCGGCGCGGATCTCGGTCGGGCCGCCGGCCGGGCTGACCACGTCGAGCGTGCCGCCGGTGGCCCGGACCCGGTCGGCGATGCCGGCCAGCCCGTGCCCCTTGGCCACGTGCGCGCCGCCCGCGCCGTCGTCGTACACGTCGATCAGCAGCCGGTCGCCGTCGCCGCCCACCGTCACCCGGCAGCCGGTGGCCCGGCTGTGCTTGGCCACGTTGGTCAGCGCCTCGGCCACCACGAAGTACGCGGTGTTCTCGACCGCCGGGTCGAGTCGCCCGCGCGGGGTGCCGAGCTCGGGCTCGACCACCAGCTCGGTGGGGACCAGGGCGCGTCCGGCGAGCGCGGCCAGCGCGCTGGGCAGGCCGCGGTCGACCAGGATCGGCGGGGCGATTCCGCGGGACAGGGCGCGCAGCTCGTTGAGGATCTCCCGGGTCTGGGCGACGGCCTCGTCCAGGATCACCCGGGCGGCCTCCGGATCCGTGGCGAGCTGGTGCCGGGCCCGGCCGAGATCCATCGCGAGGCGGACCAGCCGCTGCTGGGGGCCGTCGTGGATGTCCCGCTCCAGCCGGCGCAGCGCGGTCGCCTCGGCGGAGACGGCGGCCCGCTTCTGCTCCTCCAGGGTGGTGATCCGGTTGCGCATCTCGGCCACCCCGGTCAGCAGGAAGCGGGCGAACTCGGCCTGGAGGAGGGCGCAGGCCCGGACCACCAGCGGAAGCGTGAACAGGCAGAACAGCCCCAGGGCGGTGTTCAGGAAGATCCGTGGGCCGGCCCCGTCGCCCATCCCGAGGAGCTGGCTGAGGTCCTGGTCGTCCGGGCCGCGCGGGATCGCCCGGTCGTACGCCCCGTAGAGCGTGCCGGCCACGGCCACCGCCCACCAGACGACCGTCACCACGAAGGTGGGCAGGGCCGCCACCAGCTTGAACAGGGCGTGCGCCAGGTCGAGCCAGGACTGCGCGTCACGCATCGGCAGGAAGATGCGCCGCCACGCTCCCGCTCCGGGCTTCGGCGTGCGGTAGTCGGGACGCACCCGGGGCTGGTGCAGCACGGCGGGCAGTCGCAGTCGCTCGATGTCGGCCAGCCCGCGGGCGGCGTAGAGGGTGCCGGTGAGGACGGGCAGGCCGACCACGGTGACCAGCAGGCCGGCGCTGAGCGAGATCCCCGCCACGGTGACCACGAAGCTGGCGACGGCCAGCGGGAGGCCGAGCAGCACGTACCGGGAGTCGCGGAGGAGTTGACGGACGACGCGTACGGGCGCCGGCGGGGGGACTGCGGTCATGTGTCGAGGCTATGGGCGTGCCGACCTCGCTCCCATCCCGCTCACCGGCCTCTTCGGGGTGAGGCTCTCCCTACCGTCGGCCCGGCCGGAGAGTGAGCCTCGCCCCAGATCGACGGTGACTCAGCGCGACCGGGCGCGCGCGATTGGTCAGAGAAGTCGGGATTGAGCAATAATCGCGCAGCGGCGCCGGCGGAGGCCGCCGGATCGATCTTGCGGAATGGAGAAGCTGGTGGAGGTGCGTCGCGAATCAGCAAGATCGCGATTTGTGCACGTCTTCACAAGCGCCTACTCTGTAGTTCCGACGCGCCCCGCTAGCACGACCGGCACTTTCGGTCGCGAGCGGGGGTCCCAAAATGGCCGGGCACCGGAGCTGGCCGAGGATCGCACCGCACGGAGTCTCATGAGTCAGCACCGTCACCCTGGCGCGCCCGGCCGCGCCGGTGCCGTACCGACGCTCCCGGACCTGCCGGAGGCGACCGTCGCGCGGCTCCCGGAATACCTCCGTGCCCTGCACAACCTCGCCGAGGCCGGCCACGAGACGGTCTCCAGCGAGGGGTTGTCCGGTGCCGCCGGGGTCAACTCGGCCAAGCTCCGCAAGGATCTCTCCCACCTCGGCTCGTACGGCACCCGGGGCGTCGGCTACGACACGGCGCTGCTGATCGAGCAGATCGAGTACGTGCTCGGGCTCACCCAGTGCCGGGCGGTGGCGCTGGTCGGCGTGGGTAATCTCGGTCACGCCCTGGCCGGCTACGACGGCTTCGCCAGCCGCGGCTTCCGGATCGCCGCGCTCTTCGACGCGGACCCCACCCGGGTCGGCGAGGTGATCAACGGCCTGGCCGTCCGGCACGTCGACGAGCTGCCCCGGGTCGCCGCCGAGGAGTCGATCTCGATCGGCGTGATCGCCACCCCGGCCGCCGCGGCCCAGCCGGTGGCCGACCAGTTGGTCGCCGTCGGCGTGACGAGCATCCTCAACTTCGCGCCGTGCGTACTCTCGGTGCCGGAGGGAGTCGACGTCCGCAAGGTCGACCTCGCCATCGAGCTGCAGATCCTGTCCTTCCACGCACACCGCAAGGCGTCGTTGACCGCGCTCCCCGCCACCGGCGGGTCCGCCCTCACCGCTCTGCCCGGCGGACGCGCGGCCACCGACACCCAGGAGGCGATCGGCACGTGAAACTGCTCGTCGTCGGCGCGTCCTACCGCACCGCTCCGGTCCCCACGCTGGAGCAGCTGGCGGTCGCCCCCGCCGACCTCACCCGCACCCTGGACCGCCTGGTCGCCCAGCCGTACGTCGCCGAGGCGGTGCTCGTCTCCACCTGCAACCGGGTGGAGGTCTACGCCGCCGTGTCCGGCTTCCACGGCGGCCTGGGCGACATCTGCGCCGTCCTCGCCGAGCAGGCCGGCGCCCCGCCCGCCGCGCTCGCCAACCACCTCTACGTGCACTACGACTCGGCCGCCGTCGACCACGTCTTCCGGGTCGCCGCCGGGCTGGACTCGATGGTGGTCGGCGAGGCGCAGATCCTCGGCCAGCTCCGGGACGCCTACCACTGGGCGAGCGGGGCCGACACCGCCGGCCGGCTGCTGCACGAGCTGATGCAGCAGGCGCTGCGGGTCGGCAAGCGGGCGCACGCCGAGACCAACATCGACCGGGCCGGGCAGAGCGTGGTGACCGCCGCGCTGGACCTGGCCGCGGGCCACCTCGACGGTGACCTCGCCGGCCGGCCGGCCATGGTGGTCGGCGCGGGCGCCATGGGCGCGCTGGGCGTCGCGACGCTCTCCCGGCTGGGCGCGGGGCCGCTCACCGTGACCAACCGCGGGGCCGACCGGGCGGTCCGGCTCGCCGAGTCGTACGGCGCCAGCGCCGTGCCGATGGCCGAGCTCGTCGACGCGCTCTCCACAGTGGACATCGTAGTGGCCGCCACCGCGGCCACCGAACCGGTCCTCACCCGCGACGTGGTGACCCGGGCCCTCGCCGACCGGGACGCCGACCGGGGCCCGCTGGTCCTGCTCGACCTGGCCGTCCCGCGCGACGTCGAGGAGGGGGTGGCCGCGCTGTCCGGCGTCGAGGTGATCGACATCGACCGGATGGCCACGCTGCTCGCCGACGGCCCCGCCGCCGCCGACGCCGCCGAGGTGACCCGGATCGTCACCGGCGAGGTCGAGGCCTTCCTCTCCTGGCTGCGCGGCGCGGACGTGGCGCCCACCGTGGCCGCGCTGCGCGGACGCGCCGACGACGTGGTCACCGCCGAGCTGCGCCGGCTCGCCCAGCGCCGCCCCGACTTCAGCGACGAGCAGCGCGCCGAGGTCGCCCGTACCGTGCACCGGGTCGTGCAGCGGCTGCTGCACCAGCCCACCGTGCGGGTCCGCCAGCTCGCCGCCGAGCCGGGCGGCGACCAGTACGCGGCGCTGCTGCGTGAGCTGTTCGACCTCGAGGTGCCACAGACCTCCCCGGTCGACACCGTCCCCGACGTCGTCGAGAGCGCCGACGGCCGCCCGTCGTTCGGCGCCGCCGAAGTGCCGCCGTCCGTCGGCGCCACCGACGTCCCGCCCACCGGAGGTGAGCGATGAGCACCCCCCTGCGCCTCGGTACCCGGGGCAGCGCCCTGGCGATGGCCCAGTCGGGCCAGATCGCCGAGGCGCTGACCGCGGCCACCGGCCGGGAGGTCGAACTGGTCGAGGTGGTCACCGCCGGCGACCGCTCGGCGGCCCCGGTGCACCGGCTCGGCGTCGGCGTCTTCGTCACCGCCCTGCGGGACGCGTTGACCGCCCGCACCGTCGACTTCGCGGTGCACTCGTACAAGGACCTGCCCACCGCCGCGGCGGCCGGGCTGCACATCGCGGCGGTGCCGCCCCGGCAGGACCCGCGCGACGCGCTGGTCGCCAAGGGCGGTCGCACCCTCGCCGAGCTGCCGCCGGGCGCCGTCATCGGCACCGGCGCGCTGCGCCGCATCGCCCAGCTGCACGCCCTCGGGCTCCAGCTGGAGGTCACCCCCATCCGGGGCAACGTGGACACCCGCCTGCGGCGGGTGCTCGGCCCGGACGCCGATCTCGACGCGGTCGTCCTGGCCCGGGCCGGCCTGGCCCGGCTGGGGCGCACCGACGAGATCACCGAGACGCTCGACCCGATGCTGATGCTGCCCGCGCCCGCACAGGGCGCGCTGGCGGTGGAGTGCCGGGCCGACGACCAGGACCTGGTCGAGCTGCTCGCCGTGCTCGACCACGCACCGTCCCGCGCCGCGGTCACCGCGGAACGGGCGCTGCTGGCCACCCTGGAGGCCGGATGCTCCGCTCCGGTCGCCGCCTACGCCGAACTCGCCGAAGGCGAGACCGGTGACGAGATCTACCTGCGCGGGGCGGTGATCAGCCCGGACGGTACTCGTGACCTCCGGCTGTCCCGCACCGGAACGCCCGCCGACGCGGCGGAGATCGGCAAGGCACTCGCCGCCGAACTCCTCGAACTCGGCGCCGACTCGATCCTCGGCCACGAAGGAAGCACCGGCCCGGGGACCCAGCAATTTGGGAGCACAGAATGACCCGCACCCGTAAGCCCGTAGGCCGGATCGCGTTCGTCGGGGCCGGCCCCGGCGACCCGGGCCTGCTGACCCGCCGGGCGCACGACGCCCTGGTCGACGCCGACCAGGTGGTGTACGACCGGGGAGTCCCCGAGTCGCTGCTCGACGCCGTGCGTGCGCAGGCCAAGTCCGACGCCCAGTTCAGCCCCGCCGAGGGCGTGCCGGGCGACGTGGCGAAGGTGCTGATCTCCGCGGCCCGCTCCGGGCTCAACGCGGTGCACCTGGTCGCCGGGGACCCGTTCGGCCACGACTCGGTGGTCAAGGAGGTGCAGGCGGTGGCGCGTACCGCCGCGCACTTCGAGGTGGTGCCGGGAGTCGGCCAGGCCGAGGGCGTCGCCACGTACGCCGGCGTGCCGCTGCCGGGCGTCCGGACCGCCGCCGACGTCGAGGACGTCAGCACGCTGGACTTCGACGCGCTCGCCGCGGCCGTCGGCCGGGGCTCGCTGGCCCTCGCCGTGGACGCGGGTGACCTGGCCGCGGTCCGGGACGGCCTGCTCGCCGCCGGGGTGGACGGCACCACCGGCGTCGGGGTGACCGGCGACGGCACCGGCGAGACGCAGTACACCACCACGTCGACCGTCGACTCCTTCGTCGCGGCGGCGCTCGGCTTCACCGGCCGGGTCGTGCTCACCGTCGGCGAGGGCGTCGGCCAGCGGGACAAGCTCAGCTGGTGGGAGAACCGGCCGCTGTACGGCTGGAAGGTGCTCGTTCCCCGGACCAAGGAGCAGGCCGGCGCGATGAGCGCCCGGCTGCGCGCGTACGGGGCGATCCCGTGCGAGGTGCCGACCATCGCGGTCGAGCCGCCGCGTACCCCGGCCCAGATGGAGCGGGCGGTCAAGGGCCTGGTCGACGGCCGGTACGCCTGGGTGATCTTCACCTCGGTCAACGCCGTCCGCGCGGTCTGGGAGAAGTTCGCCGAGCACGGCCTGGACGCCCGGCACTTCGGCGGCGTCAAGATCGCCTGCATCGGTGAGGCCACCGCCGACGCGGTCCGCGCGTTCGGCATCCAGCCGGAGCTGGTCCCCTCCGGTGAGCAGTCCTCCGAGGGGCTGCTGGCCGAGTTCTCGCCGCACGACGAGATCCTCGACCCGGTCGGCCGGGTGCTGCTGCCGCGCGCCGACATCGCCACCGAGACCCTCGCCGCCGGGCTTACCGAGCGCGGTTGGGAGGTCGACGACGTGACCGCGTACCGGACCGTCCGGGCCGCCCCGCCGCCCGCCGAGATCCGGGATGCGATCAAGTCGGGCGGGTTCGACGCGGTGCTCTTCACCTCGTCCTCCACCGTCCGGAACCTGGTCGGCATCGCCGGAAAGCCGCACGCGCGTACCGTTGTTGCTGTCATCGGGCCCAAGACGGCGGAGACCGCGACGGAGTTCGGCCTGCGGGTCGACGTCCAGCCGCCGCACGCCTCGGTGCCCGACCTGGTGGAGGCGCTCGCCGCCTACGCCGTCGAGCTGCGCGAGAAGCTCGCCGCCATGCCGGCGAAGCAGCGCCGCGGCTCGAAGGTGCAGGGGCCGACCGCGCTGAGGTTCCGGTAGTCGTACAGGAGGCTCCTCATGTCGTACCCCGAGATCCGGCCCCGCCGGCTGCGTCGTAACGCGGCCGTGCGGCGGCTGGTCTCCGAGACCCGCGTCGACCCGGCCGAGCTGGTCGTGCCGATGTTCGTCAAGGAGGGGCTGGCCGAGCCGCGGGCCATCGCGTCGCTCCCGGGGGTGCTTCAGCACTCCCGGGACTCGCTGCGCAAGGCCGCCGTCGAGGCGGTCCAGGCCGGCGTGGGCGGGATCATGCTCTTCGGGGTGCCGGCGTCCCGGGACGAGACCGGCTCGGGCGGCATCGACCCGGCGGGCATCCTCAACGTCGCCATCCGGGACGTGGTCGCCGAGGTGGGTGACGCCACGGTCGTGATGAGCGACCTCTGCCTGGACGAGTTCACCTCGCACGGGCACTGCGGCCTGCTCACCCCGGACGGCGGCGTGGACAACGACGCCACGCTGGCCGCGTACGCCGAGATGGCGGTGGCCCAGGCGAACGCCGGGGTCGGCGTGGTCGGGCCGTCCGGGATGATGGACGGCCAGGTGGGCGTGGTCCGCCGGGCCCTGGACGCCGCGGGCCACCAGGACGTGGCCGTGCTGGCGTACGCCGTGAAGTACGCCTCCGCCTTCTACGGCCCGTTCCGTGACGCGGTGGAGTCGGCCCTGGAGGGCGACCGGCGCACCTACCAGCAGGATCCGGCGAACCTGCGCGAGTCGCTGCGCGAGGTGGCGCTGGACATCGCCGAGGGCGCCGACATGGTGATGGTCAAGCCGGCGCTGCCCTACCTCGACGTGGTGTCGGCGGTCCGGGCCGCGGTGGACGTCCCGGTCGCTGCCTACCAGGTCTCCGGCGAGTACGCGATGGTCGAGGCGGCCGCCGCGAACGGCTGGATCGACCGGGAACGGGTGATGCTGGAGACGCTCACCTCGATCCGCCGGGCCGGCGCCCAGATCATCCTCACCTACTGGGCCGTCGAGGCCGCCCAGCTCCTCCGCGACCGCTACTGAGCGGTCGCGGAGACGATCCGGGTCACCTCGGGAACCTGGTAGACCCCGTGGGTCCGCCGCAGAGTGGACCCGCCGTGGCGCGGACCCGCCGTGGCGCGGACCCGGGAGATGTCTCCTGCGCACGCTTTGCTCTGCTACACCACAGGCAACACTGAAAGCGCTCCACTGTTGCCGTCGCCGCAGCAGAGCAAAGCGCGCGAGGGAGATGCCGGGTCGCGCCCGGTATCCCGGTCGCGCCGGTAGCCGGTTCCACCGGGCCGATTCGGTCGCGCCCCGGGCCGGCGGCGCGTTGTCCACAGGTTTGTCCACAGGGGTTGTCGTTGGTGGACCGTGCCCGGCAGGGTGCCGGCATGGCTTCCGCACTCGATCCGCCGCCCACCGGCCCGACCGTGGGGCCCTTCCCGATCGCGGGGCTCATTCGGAAGGCGCGACGCATCGCCGGCCTGGGCCAACGGCAGATGGCACGGTTCGCGAAGGTCGCGCCGTCGACGGTGGGCCGGGTGGAGAGCGGGGCGATGGCCCCCAGCCTCGCGGTGCTGGAGCGGCTCCTCGGTGCGGCGGGCCTCTACCTGGCCGTGGTCGACCACGACGGTCGGGTCATCCAGCCGATGGCCGACTGGGACGACACCCGGGACGGGGCCGGGCGACGCTACCCGTCCCACCTGGACACGATCCTCGACCCGGAGCCGGGGGAATGGTGGGGCGACGTCTACGGCCTTGCCCGCCCACCGGAGACCTTCCACCGCTGTCCGGTTGACCGGGAGGCGCGTCGGCGGCGCAGCCAGTGGGAGGTGCGGGTGGCGCAACATCGGCACCTCCCGCCGCCCAGGAACATGCGGGAGCGGTACTGATACGGCCCGCCGCCCACCGGGCCGGAGCCCGGGAACGGCGGGCCGTCGCCCGCTGAACGGAACGGTCAGTCGTCGTTCGAGATGGTGCCGATCGCGACCGGGTCCGCGGGCCGCAGGTTGGGCACCCCGGCGACCGCGATGGTCAGCTTCTCGTCCACCTCGACCCGCCGGTCACCGCGGACGGCCACCGGGAACGCCAGCGTGGTCTGCCCGGCGGGCAGCGTCCGGCAGCCGAGGTACGAGTCGAAGTCCGACCCGGCCTGGGCGGTCAGACCCCCTGTGGCGGCGCAGATCAGCGCCGGCTCGGAGAGCGGCCGGGAGACGGTCACTGTGAAGGTGAGCGGGCTGGTGCCCTGGTTGCCCTCCACCACCGCCGCGTCGCCGACGCTCAGCGACGCCTGGGACCGGAACCGGGCGACCTGCGGGTCGTGGTCGCTGGCCGCCCGGTCCCCGAGGCCCTCGGTGTCGGTCGGGTAGTCGGCGTTGATGTGCGCCACCCGGATCTGCACCAGGTCGTCATGGAGCCTGCCGTTGACGAACAGGTTGTCCAGGGTCTGCGCCTGACCACTGAAGGTGTACGAGTAGGCCGCGGCCGGCACCTCGGCGACCAGGTCGTCCCAGAGGTTGCGCATCCCGGCCTGGTACAGCGGGCCGAGCTGATCCGACGGGGTCGGGTTGGCCGCGGTGGCGATCGGGTCGTCCGGGCGCGGGAAGACGTTCAGGTCACCGCCGTAGATCACCCGGGCGTTCGGGTCGCTCGCCTCGATGGCTTTGACCAGCGTGGCGCCGTACCCGGCCTGCTCCCGCCGCTGCCCGACCTTGGTGTCCGGGCCGGACGAGTAGTGGTTGCTCAGTGCCCAGAGCGTGTAGTGCTCCGTCGAGCCGGGCACCGCCGCCACGGTGAACTTCCCGAGCTGCGGGGCCCGGGTGTACACGTTCTTGCCGTCCACCCCGGTGGACCGGTCCACGTCGTCCGGCAGCAGGGCGTTGAGCGCCTTCGGGTTCTGCACGTCGGCGTTGCTGGGCAACCCCGCCGCCCGGTACTCCACCGCCGGGGCCGAGCCCAGCAGCGGGTCGGTGGCGGTCGCCTCGGCCAGCGTCAGCCGGTCCGTGCGGTAGAGGAACGCCGAGGTGATGCCGCGGGCGTCCGCGCCGGTCCGGTCGTACGCGGCGGCGTAACCGGGACCGCCGTTGGCCGCGATGGCCAGCGCCAGCTCCTGGAGGGTGTCCGGCGCGCCGTCGGCGTCGTTCGTGGTGCCGCAGGCCAGCTGGCCGTCGGCCACCGCGCAGATGTCCTGGTCCTCGGCCTCCTGGACCATCACCAGGTCGGGGCTGTGCAGGGAGTTGATGATCTGTCGGGCCTCCATGCCCAGCCGCTCGGTGTACGCGGCCTCGCTGGCCGGTACGTAGTCGAACGGCGGGGTGACCCCGGTGCAGCCCGTGTTGCCGGCGAAGTCGCAGCCGTCGAACGGGTCGTCCCGGTAGTCGTAGAGGTTCTCCAGGTTGTAGGTGGCCACCGCGAGCTCGGTGCCGCGGTCCGCCGGCCGGGGCGGGTTGTTCGCCGACGGGTCGGCGCCCCCGGTGAAGGCGATAGTCGGCGGCTGCACGGTGTACTTGCTGAACGCGTACGACACGGCCCCGGGGGCGTCCGCGGTGAGCGTGTCGAAGGTCCGGGCCGGGGGCAGCAGCGCGGTGGAGTCACCGGCGGTGGCCTTCACGCCGCCGGCGCCGATCAGGATCCGCTGCGGGTTGCCGTTGTCGAAGAGCTGCCCCGGCACGTCGTCCAGCGGGTGAGCGTCCCGGAAGGACCGGCGGGCGTACGGGTCGGTCCGCTTCATCAGCGGGTCCTCGCGGTCCAGCAGGTAGATCTCCGAGTCGGCGCTGGAGGCGTAGATGTGCCGGGGGGCGGTCACGCCGCTGCCGGCGCGGACCCGCACCCGGGCCCCCTCGTGGCGCTCCCAGAACCGGTCGACGTCCGCCTGGTCGGCCGAGGGCGCCGCGTCGTCGACCTGCACGACGGCGTCCACGTCGAGGCCGGAGTCCACCTTGCGCACCAGCGAGGCGCCGGAGAGCTGGGTCTGGTTGAAGTACTCCGACACCCGCGCCCGGACGACGACCTCGTCGCCGACGGTCGGCGCGTAGCCGCCGATCAGGGTGGTGAACGAGCCGGTGAAGACGAAGACGCCGTCCGAGCTCAGCGGGTCGCCGTCCCCGGTGCCCTGGCGGCTCTGCAGGTAGAAGCCGTTCTGCTCGACCCCGGCGGAGGTGCGGGTGAGCGACTTCTGGGTGATCACACCGCGGACGTCCCACAGCCGGGTGCTGGTCCCGGTGCCGGTGGCCGGCGCCAGCGGCGACCGGTCGGCCGCACCGGCCTCGGCGTCGGTGGTCGGGCCCTGGACGGCGCCGACGGTGACCTCCTCGACCGCCTGCACGGTCAGCTTGCAGGTGGCGGTGCCGCCGCCGGTGTCCGTCGAGGTCACCTCCACGGTGTAGATGCCGCCGGCCAGGTCCGCGCTCGCGGTGACGGTGGCCCGGGCGGTGCCGCCGGTCGCGTCGGCCGGCGTGAGGGCGGTGCGGGCGATCGAGCCGGTGGCCGGGGTCGGCGTGACGGACGTGACGGCGAGGTCGACGATCGTGTCGTCGGGGTCGACCGCGGTCACCTCACGGCCGGCCGCGGTGCCCACGGCGGTGACCAGTTGGGTGCCGCAGGTCAGCACGGCCGGCTGGTCGACCGGCCCGCCGCCGTCGACGGAGTGCGCGCCGAGGCCGTCGAAGCTGTCGGTGGCGAAACCGGCCCACTGGGTGGCCGGGTCGAACGCGTCCGCCGGGTCGAGGTCACCGGAGGAGACCGAGGCCAGCCGGCGCAGGGTGTTGTCGGCGGTGCTGGTGAGCCCGGCGCCCCACTCGGTGCCCGGGTCGACGCCGACCTGGCCGATCGAGTCGAGCACGGTGCTGCCCTTGCGGAGCACGATCGCGTCGTCACCGTTGAACAGGCTGGCGCCGGTGGTCTGGTCGGCCTGGGCGAGGACCGTCGGGGCGGCCGAGGCGGCGGCGAAGACGAAGACGTCGCCGGCGGCGACGGTGCCGCTCAGCGCGATGCTGGTCGGGCTGGTGCCACCGTTGAAGTAGAGCTGGAGCTGGTAGCCGCCGGCAGCCAGGTCGACGGGGGCGCCGGTGCCGTTGAACAGCTCGATCGCCTTGTTGTTCGACGAGCCTTCGACGTACTCGGAGATGAAGAGGTCGGTGGGCGCGGCGGTGGCCGCGGTGGGTGCGACGCCGATGACCGGAATGGTGACGGCGGCGGCGGTTGCGAGCGCGGCGAATCTGCGGCGCGGGCGCATGGGGCCTCCACGATGGGTGGACGGGAATACCCGCACGTTAGGCGTCGATGCTGGTCGCCGTCCATCCTCCGGGCGGCGGTGTGGTGAATTACCGTTAAGGTCAGCGCGAGGAATCGAGCCGGTGCACCAGCTCGGCGACGTCCACGCTGTATTCGCACCAGTCCCGGTCGGGGCGGTAGCCCAGCTCGGCGTTCACCTTGAGCATCGCCTCGTTCGCCTGGGCGTTCCAGGTCTGCACCTCGGCCAGCTCCGGCTCGGCGGAGCGCAGCTCCAGCAGCATCCGCGCCTTGATTGCCCGGTCGATGCCGTAGCCCCGGTGGTCCTGGCCCACGATCGTGTCGTACTGGTCGGCCCGGGTGGGGTGCTGCGCCGGCACCACCACCTCGGTCAGCCCGGCCACCTCACCGGTCTGCTCGTGGATGGCCAGCACGATGTAGGGCTTCATGCCCCGCCGGTGCAGCGTGTCGAGGCTGTCGCGCAGCCGCTGCGGGTCGTACGAGCTGGGGCGCAGCTCGCCGTCGTCGACGTCGCGCACCTCGGCCTTGGCCCGCGCGTACGCCTCGATCAGGTCGTCCGGCGGGCCGCCCGGGCAGAACTCCAGGTGGTAGCCCGCGCCGACACCGGTGGCCATCTCGGTCAGCGACGGCCAGTCCACCGCGCGCAGGTCGAGCACGCTGCGGGTCTCGACGTACTCCCGGGTGAAGCCCAGCGACTCGTAGAAGGCGACGGCGGGGGTGTCGCCGACCACCTCGACGCCGATCGACTGGAAGCCCTCCTGGTAGACCCGGCGGGCGGCGAGCAGGACCAGGTCGCGGCCCAGGCCGGTGCGGCGCGCCGAGGGGTGCACCAGCACCTCCAGCACGCCGATGTCGCCGAGCAGCAGGATGTGCACGTGGCCGACGATTTGGCCCGGCTCGTCGGCCGACCCCTCCTGGGCCACCCAGGAGATCCGCCGTTCGCCCGGCATCACCTCGGAGAGATATTCCCGCAGGGAGCTCTCCCGCCAGGGCGGGTCCTGCGGGAGGTCCGCCGCCAGGACCGCGTTCAGCGTGTCCAGCACGGACGCGACCTCGTCGGACGACGCGGTCCGGGGATCCCACTCGCGCACCATCACCCGTCTAGCTTGCCGTCATTGGCCGCCCGGGGGAAGTGTCTGGCCCGCCAATGTACGCGGACGATCACGTCACGTACGGCTGGCCTGGCCGTAGCGGTTCGCGGTGTCGAAGACGGCCTGGGCGTACGGGCGCACGTCGTTGTAGGAGAGGATGGCTCCCCACCAGTCGCCGGGGATGGTCATGTTGCGCCCACCGGCGCAGAGGTAACGGGCCGCGGCGAGGGCGGCGTCGTCCAGGTCGTGCGGGTCCTTGCGGCCATCGTTGTCCGCGTCCGCGCCGATCTCCTGCCAGGTGGTGGGGATGAACTGCATCGGCCCGATCGCCCGGTCGTAGACGGTGTCCCGGTCGAAGAGGCCCCGGTCGGTGTCGATGATCCGGGAGCGTCCGCCCTGGCCGTCGAGGGGGTCGCCGATGATCTCCGGCTCGGCCCGGCCGTCCGGCTTGAGGGTGGCGCCGTTGGCCTGCCCGTGCCGGGACTCGACGTACCCGATCGCGGCCAGCGTGGTCCAGCTCAGCTGGCAGCTCCGGTTGGTCTGGGCGAGCACCAGCTCGGCGTAGCCGTACGCCTGCATGGCGACCGGGGCGATTCCCACCTTGGCGCCGGTGGTCCGCGCCCAGCCGGCGAGGGCGTCGGCGGGGCGCCCGGTGGCGGGCGCGCCGACCGGCGCGGTGGGCGCCACCCCGCCGGGGAGCAGGGTGGCGGGCGGCAGGCCGGGCAGGCCGGTCGCGCCGGGCAGCACGGGCGCTCCGGAGAGCCCGGGCAGGCCGGGCACCGCGGTCGGGTCGACCGGGGGTGTGCCGAGTGCCGCGCCCGCGGTGGCGTCCACCGCGGCCGGGCTGGGCGTCCGGACGGCCGCGGGCACCACCACGGCGCCCACCACCGCGGTGGCCGCGACCAGCGCGAACCCGAACACCGCCGGCAGGGTCAGCCGCCCGCTGGGGCGGCGGGACCAGGCCCGGGTGGCCGAGGCGGCGCGCCGGACCGGGGGGAGCCGGAGGGCGCGCGCGAACGGCACCCGCCGCTGGCCCGAGGTCGGCCCGGCCGCGGGATCGCCGGTGGAAGGTTCGTCGGTGGCGGGGGTGTCGGTCCCCTCGCGGCCGTTCGCGCCCGGCGTGCGGTCGGCGTCGGCGCTCGCCGGCTTCGCATCGGCGTCGGCGTCGGCTGGCTTCTCACCGGCGTCGGGGTTCGCCGGCTTCGCGCCGCCGTCGGCTTCGGCGTCGACGCTGGGCGGCTTCGCGCTGGCGTCGGCGTTCGCCGGCTTCGCGCCAGCGTCGGTGGGCGGCGCGTCGGTCGGGGCGGGTGGGTCGACGGCCGGGCGGGGCCGGGGAAGCGGCGTCCGCTCCGTAGCCGGCCCGGCTTTCGCGAGCGCGCCGTCGGGCGGTGCCGCCGGTCGCAGGGGCCGCACCGTCGGTTGCTCCTCGCCGCTCGCCACCCGTCGAGTATCACCCATGCCCGGCTTGGCGTCGGGGCCGGTCGTACGCTGGTTCCATGCCCCGCTACGAGTTCCGGTGCCGCGCCTGCGGCGACACCTTCGAGGTCAACCGTCCGATGTCCGAGGCGGCTGCGCCGGCGTCCTGTCCACAGGGTCACGGCGACACCGTCAAGCTGCTCTCCGCCGTCTCGGTCACCGGCCGCGGCGGGGCCGGATCGGCGGGCGGCGCCCCGGCGGCCCCGGCGGGCGGCGGCTGCTGCGGTGGCGGCTGCTGCGGCTGACCGGACCGCGCCCGACCACGTCGCGGCCGACCCGCTGGACGATGCCGCCCTTGCCGGGAATGGGGTCCGATGGCAACTTTGGGTCGGAAGCCGCCCGGCCGTTCTCACGATGCGTGACGGCCTGACCATAGGGCAGCATGAACCCGATGTCAGGGGCGGAGGTTCCACGCATGTCGCCACGGATCCACCTCCCGAGCGGGTGGGTCACCTTCGTGTTCACCGACATCGAGGGTTCGACCCGGCTGGCCCAGCTGCTCGGTACGGGCTACCGCCCGGTGCTGCGGGAACACCGTCGACTGCTCCGTGACACCCTCGCCGGGACCGACGGGGCGGAGCTGCTGACCGAGGGCGACTCGTTCTTCCTCGCCTTCCCGGACGCCTCGGCGGCGCTGACCGCCTGCCTCACCGCCCAGCGGGCACTGTCCACCCACGACTGGCCGCACCCGGACGCTGCGCCCCGGGTCCGGATGGGCCTGCACACCGGCTACGCGGAACCGCGCGACGGCGAGTACGCCAGCCCCGAGGTGCACCGGGCCGCCCGGGTGGCCGCCGCCGCGCACGGCGGGCAGGTGCTCTGCTCGGCGTCGACCGCTCGGCACGCCGACCCGCTGCCGGCCGGCGCGTCCCTGCTCGACCTCGGACTGCACCGGCTGCGCGGCTTCGACGACCGGGAACGGCTCTTCCAACTCGTCGCGCCCGGCCTGGAGCGGCAGTTCCCGCGGCCGCGTACCGCCGACGCGGTGGCGCACAACCTGCCCACCCAGGTCACCGCGTTCATCGGCCGGGAGACCGAGCGGGTCGAGCTGGACCTGCTGGTCCGGCGGCACCGGCTGGTCACCGTCCTCGGCGCGGGCGGCGGAGGCAAGACCCGGCTGGCGGTCGAGCTGGCCGCCGGGGTGGTCGAGGAGTACCCGGACGGGGTGTGGTTCGTCGACATCGCCACGGTCACCGATCCGGGGCTGGTGGCGTTCGCGGTGGCCGCGGTGCTCGGGCTGCGTCCGGAGCCGGGCCGCCCGATCCTGGACACCCTCGTCGAGTACGCGGCCGCCCGCCGGATGCTGGTCGTCCTGGACACCTGCGACGCCCAGCCGGCGGCCTGCGCCGAGGTGGCGTCCCGGCTGCTCGCCGGCGGGGGAGGGGTGCGGGTGCTGGCCACCAGCCGGGAGTCCCTCGGCCTGCCGGGCGAGGTGGTGTGGCGGATCCCGCCGCTGTCGGTGGAGCCCCAGCCGGGACGGGAGGCCGACGCGGTCGCCCTGCTGCTGGACCGGATGGCGGCGGCCCGGGGCGGCCGGCCGCCGGACTGGGCGGAGGCCGCCGACCTGCGCCGGGTGGTGCAGCGGCTGGACGGGCTGCCGCTGGCGATCGAACTGGCCGCCGCCCGGCTGCGGGTGCTCTCCGCCGGTCAGCTCGCCGCCCGGCTGGACGACGTGCTCGGCACCCTGGACGCGGGGCGGCCCGCCCCGGAGCCGCCCGCGGAGAAGGGCTGGACCGGGAACCAGCAGGACACCGTGGACCTGGCCGCCGCGGCGATCGGGAACACCCCCGCGTCGCCGGCGCACCGGGCGGTGCAGCGTTCCGCCCTCGAACGGCACCTGACCATGCAGGCCACGGTCACCTGGTCGTACCGGACGCTGGGACCCCGGGCGGCGCGGCTGCTGCGCTGGCTGGCGGTCTTCGCCGGGCCGGTGGACCTGCCCACCGTGGAGTGGCTGCTCGACGACGACCCGCTGGATCCGCTGTCGGTGCTGGTGGACAAGTCGATGGTGCTGGCCGAGCCGCACGCCTCGGGGAGCACGTACCGGATGCTCGACCCGATCCGGGCGTACGCGGCCCGCCGGCTGGCCGAGGCGGGCGAGGAGCGGACCGCCCGGGACCGGCACGTGGCCTGGTCGGCGCACGCCTTGGCGCAGGCCCACCTCGGCCCGGACGGGCGGCCGGTCACCCTCTCGCTCTACGCGCTGGACCCGCTCGCCGGTGAGCTGCGCGCCGCGCTGCGCTGGTGCGCCAACGGCGGCAGCGCCCGGACCGGGTTGCGGCTGGCCGGCGGGTTGGACCAGTGGTGGCGGGAACGCGGCCTGTCCCGGGAGGGCCGACTCTGGCTGTTCCGGTTGTACGGCCGAATCGCGGAGACCGGCGAGGCGATCCCGGAGGCGGAGCTGGCGGCGGCGTACCACCTGCACTCGCTGCACGCCGGCGCGGACGGCGAGTTCGCCGAGGAGCTGCGCTTCTCCCAGCGGGCCGAGGCGGCAGCCCGGCAGGCCGGCGATGCGGGACTGCTCGCCCGGGTGCTCGCCGGCCGGGCCGCCCCGCTGATCGACATGGGACAGTTCGCCGAGGCCGAGCGGGTCTGCCGGGAGGTCATCGACTGGGCGCAGGAGCAGCAGGTCACCGGGGACGCGCTCTTCGCCATCTACAACCTGGCGGAGCTGCTCTGGCGGCGGGGCGCGCTGACCGAGGCGGCGGAGTTGCTCGGCGCGGCCCGGCCGGTCGAGGCGTCCCGGCCGGCGGAGCGGGGACGCCGGTCGGTGGACATGTTGCTCGGCATGGTCGCGCTGGCTCGAGGTGACCTGGTCGCCGCGCACGAGCACCTGCTGGTGGCGCTGCGGTCCCGGATGAGCCACGGCTACCACGGCCGGGCCTGCGACACGGTGAACGCGGTGGCGGTGCGCTGCGCGGCCGGCGGCGACCCGCTGACCGCCGCCCGGCTCTTCGGTGCGGCCCAGGCGACCCGGGCGCAGCTGCGGGGCACGCCCGGCATCTACGGCAGCTACTGGCTGGAGCAGCAGGCGGAACTGCGCCGGACGCTCGGCGACGCGGCCTTCGACGCGGCGTACGGGGAGGGTGGCGAGCTGGGTCTGGAGGAGGCCGCGGCGGTCGCCCTGGCGGTGGAGCACCCGGACCTGGCGGCCGACTCGGTGCGCTTCGGCAGCGCCAACGCCAACGCCCCCGCCCCCCGCCAGCCCGACCCCGCGAACCGCCGCGAACGCGCCTAACCCCACCCCCACCCCTCCGCCGCCTCGGCCCCCTAGCCTCGTTGATCAAGAAGTTTGCGTCCTCGGGAGCGCTCTCCGAGGACGCAAACTTCTTGATCAACACGGGTGGGGCGGGTGGGCGGGGGTGGGTGGGTGGGTTAGCGGAGGGCGGCCTGGCGTTCGGCGGTGGCCTTCATGCGGGCGGCACGGTCGATGTCGGACTGCTGGACGGCGGCGACGGAGCCGAAGACGCTGACCGCCTCGTAGTACGTCCAGGCGAGGCTGTAGCAGGCCGGCCGGACCACGTAGTTGTAGGTGGCGCAGACCCGCTTCAGGTCGGCGTAGAAGGCGCTGTCCAGGCGGGACTTGTTGGCGGAGAACTGGCCCATCGCCTTGTAGTTGCGGTAGCCGAAGTCGTGCCGGTAGCAGGAGAGGCTGAAGTTGAACCCGAGCGGATTGTCCGGGCTCGATGAGCAGTAGTCGGTCGACCAGTCGAAGGCGTACTCCGACCAGGCGGCCTTGTTGAGCCGGCCGGCGTTCCAGGCGTTGTAGCTGGTGGCGCTGGTCTGTGTCCAACTGGAGAGCACGCTGAGCTTCTGCTCGGTGCTCACCGCGGCGGACGCGGGCGAGGCGGCACCGAGCGCGGTGAGCAGCGCGATCGTGCCGGAGACGAGGATGGTGGCGAGGCGTCGGGACACGGTTACCTCCGCGGGGATGTGCGGTACGGCGGGTCACCGGCAGGTCACCGGATGTCGATCAGTTTCGATCAATCCCCGGGCGGCGAGTGGGGATCCACCCGAACTATTGATGACATGCGTCAAAACAGACGAATGGCCCGGGCGGTCACCGCCCGGGCCGCTCGCCTTTCCGTCAGCGGACCACCCGGGCCGGGCTGGCCGGGCTCTCGTTCGACAGTCGGTCCAGTGCGGTCACCAGGTAGGTGTAGGTCGCCCCCGGTGCGGCGGTGGTGTCCACCCAGGACTGCACGTCCTCGGCGGAGCCGCGGACCGTGTCCACCAGGTGTGCGGCGTCGGCGAGGCCGCAGGCGTCCACCGGGCCGTCGGAGTCGAAGCGGTAGACCGCGTACGAGGTGGCGTCGCCGAACGGGCCGCGCCCGTCGGCCGGCTGCCGCCAGCTCAGCCGTACCCCGTCCTCGGTCCGCTCCGCCTCGGTGACCACCGGGGCGAGCAGCGGCCGGGCCGGCAGGTGCGGCATCGCCGGCACCAGCGCCGGGCGCGAGTAGTGCTCGGCGGTGTAGATGTCGGTGGCGCCGAGCCGGTTGGCCTTCACCTGCACCGCCGAGAAGTGCACGTTGCCGAGCACCTCCGGGTACGACCGGTTGAGCGTCAGGTGGTCCGACAGCTCGCGCGGGTTCTGCCAGTACGGCCCGTACGCCGGCTCGCCGCTCTTGTAGTCGGCCTGCCCGATGTAGAGCTGCACCCGGGTGCCGCGCACCTGCTCGGCCCACCACGGCACCAGCCGGGCGTAGTCGGCGGCCGGGTACTGGCCGATGTACCAGTAGAGCTGCGGCACCACGTAGTCGATCCACTCCTGCTTGATCCAGGTGCGGGTGTCGGCGGAGATGATGTCGTACGACTGCGAGCCGGTGGTGTCCGAGCCGGCCGGGTCGGCCGAGGCGTTACGCCAGATGCCGAACGGGCTGACCCCGAACTTCACCCACGGCTTGGCCGCCTTGATCTTCTCGCCCATCTCCCGGACCAGCAGGTTGATGTTGTCCCGCCGCCAGTCCGCCTTGTTCGTGAAGCCCCGGTTGTGCTGGGCGAACGTGGCGTCGTCCGGCACCTGGTGGGTGCCGCTCGGGTAGGGGTAGAAGTAGTCGTCGAAGTGCACGCCGTCGATGTCGTACCGCTGGACCGCGTCCAGCATCGCGGTCTGGACGAACGCGCGGACCTCGGGGATGCCGGGGTTGTAGTAGAGCCGGCTGCCGGCGACCCCGGCCGGCGGGTAGGCGAAGACCCAGTCCGGGTGCTGCCGGGCCGGGTGGTCCGGCGCCAGCTTGGCGAGGTCGGCACCGGCGCCGCCGGGGGCCGGCATGGAGACGCGGTACGGGTTGAACCAGGCGTGGAACTCCAGGTTCCGCTGGTGCGCCTCGGCGACGAGGAAGGCCAGCGGGTCCCAGCCCGGGTCCTGGCCGCGCACCCCGGTCAGGTACTCCGACCACGGCTCGTACGGCGACGGCCAGAACGCGTCGGCGGTCGGGCGGACCTGGACCACGACGGCGTTGTGGTTCAGCTTCTGCGCCAGGTCGAGCCAGCCCCGGTACTCCGCCTGCTGCGCGGCGATCCGGTCGGGCGCGGTCTGCGAGGCCTTGCTGGGCCAGTCGATGTTGACCACCGACGAGATCCACATCGCCCGGAACTGGCGCTTGGGGGTGGCCGGGTCGGTGACGCAGGTGGTGGTGGAGTCGGCCGGGTCTGGGGCGGCGCTGGCGGGGGTGGCGGTGGCGAGCGCGCCGAGCATCGCCACGGCCAGCCCGGCGGCGCCGAGCCGAGTTGCCTTCATGCGGTGTGTCCCTTCGTCGGTGCTCCGGGGATCGCGGCCGCCTCGGCAACATTCGCCGCTGGCAATCTGCCGCTGGTAGGAAATTTTCACACCGGACGGGGTCCGCGCAAGGGTCTGACCTGGATGTCCGGATACCGCCGCCGCTCGATGGGCGGCGACGGGCGTCACAGTACGCACGGTGACCGGCGCCACACGCCCGGTCGACGCCCGGTTGGTGTGACTCGTGACGATTGGCGAGGGTCCGTCCTGGGTAGCATCGCCGATCGCCGGCCGCTACCAGGGTGGTCGTCAGGTGGGGAGGGGTGAGGCGCGGTGTCCGTGCTGCGTACGAAACCGATCAAGGACGTGATAGCCCAGGGCGAGGCCGACGGCAGCGACGGCCAGCTCGGGCTGAAGCGCCACCTCGGCGCGCGGGACCTCACCGGCTTCGGCATCGGCATCGTGATCGGTACCGGCATCTTCACCCTGACCGGCATCGAGGCGCGGGACAGCGCCGGGCCGGGCGTGGTGATCTCCTTCGGCATCGCCGGCGTGGTCGCCCTGCTCGCCGCGCTCTGCTACGCCGAGCTGGCGTCCAGCGTGCCGACCGCCGGCAGCGCCTACACCTACGCGTACGCGACCATGGGCGAGATCGTCGCCTGGATCATCGGCTGGGACCTGCTGCTGGAGTTCGCGCTCGGCGCGGCGGTGGTCGCCCGGGGCTGGTCCGGCTACCTCGCCGAACTCTTCGGCCTGCCCAGCACCTGGTTCGGGGAGGAGGGCAGCATCGTCAACCTCGGCGCGATCGGCATCGTGCTGCTGCTCGGCGTCGTGGCGACCGTGGGCATCCGCGAGTCCGCCCGGGTGACCAACCTGCTGGTGCTGGTCAAGGTCGCCATCTGCGCCTTCGTCGTGATCGCCGGCCTGTTCTTCGTGAAGGCCGCCAACCTCACCCCGTTCATCCCGCCGGCCCAGCCCGCGGGCGCCGGTGACGACGGCATCAAGCAGCCGGTCACCCAGGCCATCTTCGGGCTGGAGCCCTCGGTCTTCGGCTTCGCCGGGGTGCTCAGCGCCGCCGCGGTGGTCTTCTTCGCGTACACCGGCTTCGAGGCGGTGGCAAACCTCGGCGAGGAGACCCGCCGCCCCAAGCGCGACCTCACCCTCGGTCTGCTCGGCACCCTGCTCATCTCCACCGTGCTGTACGTCGGCGTCTCGCTGGTCGTGGTCGGCATGGTCCCGTACACCGAGATCGACCGGGGCGCCCCGATCGCGTCCGCCTTCAACGCGGTCGGCGCCGGCTGGGCCGGGGTACTGGTCTCCATCGCCGCCGTCGCGGGCCTGACCAGCGTCATCCTGGTCGACCTCGTGGCCATGGGCCGGATCGGCTTCGCCATCTCCCGGGACGGCCTGATCCCGCCGTCGATCGCCAAGGTGCACCCGCGCTGGGGCACGCCGTACCGGATCTCGATCGTCATGACGATCGCGGTGGCGCTGCTCGCCGGTTTCCTGCCGCTGTCGGCCCTGGCCGACCTGGTCAGCATCGGCGCGCTCTGCGCCTTCGTCATCGTCTCGATCGCGGTGCCGATCCTGCGCCGCAAGCGCCCCGACCTGGACCGGCCGTTCAAGGTGCCGTTCTCCCCGGTGCTGCCGATCGTCTCCGCGCTGGCCTGCTTCTACCTCATGCTCAACCTGTCGGTGGAGACCTGGATCCGGTTCCTGATCTGGATGCTGCTCGGCGCGATCATCTACTTCGGCTACGGCTACCGCCGCAACCGCCTGGCCCAGCACCAGCCGGCCACCCCCACCCCCCGCACCCCGACCCCGCACAGCTGACCCACCCCCCGCTTGCACGGGAAAGAGTGGCTGTCCGACGCGGGACAGCCACTCTTTCCGTGCAAGCGCCCGGGGTGGGGGTCAGGGGCGGGGTTGGGGGGTGGCGGTGGGGCCCTTGACGACGGGTTTGCCGTTCTGCCAGGTGACCTCGTCGAGCCAGACCTGGCGGCCGGGGTCGGTGCTGCCCTCCTGGCCGGGGGGCCAGGCGTGGTAGAACAGCCACGTACGACCGTCCTTCTCGACCATGGAGGCGTGGCCGGGGCCGGAGGCCGCCTCGCTGGTCTTCAGGATCGGGTTCTCCGCGGCCTTCACGCAGGGGCCGGTCGGGCTCTCGCAGACCGCGTAGCCCTCGCCGTAGGTGTCCCTGTCGTACGCGTTGGCGGCGAAGAAGAGGTAGAGCTTCCCGTCCCGCCGGTGCAGGAACGGCCCCTCGATGAGGGTGCCCTCCCAGGGCTCGGTCTGCTTCAGCAGCTTCGTCGGCTCGCCCACCAGGGTCAGACCGTCGTCGGCGAGGCGCTGCGACCAGAGCCAGGTGTCCACCCCGATCGCGTTGCCGTCGTTCTTCCAGAGCAGCCAGAGGCTCCCGTCGGCGTCCCGGTACGGGCTGGCGTCGATCGCCCCGCCCAGCTCCGCCTGGCAGATCAGCGGCCCGTCGTGGTCGTCCCGGTACGGCCCCCGCGGGGTGGTCGCCACCGCCCGCCCCACGCACTGCCGGCCGGATTCCCGGCCGGCGACCGTGTAGTAGAGGACGAACCGGTCCGGCCCGAGCGGGAGCATCTCCGGCGCCCAGGTCTTCCCGGCGTCCGCCCAGTCGGGCAGCGCCGGCAGTGCGTCGCCGGCCTCGGTCCAGTCGACCAGGTCGGCCGAGCGCAGCACCGGCACGTTGCGCCCGCCGCTGTTGGTGTGGAAGAGCAGCCACTCGTCGCCGGCCCGGACGACGAACGGGTCCGGGGCGTCGGTGCGGACCACCGGGTTGGTGAACATGCGGGCGTCCTCTCCCGTACTCGAAGGGGTGTCGCTACGGTCGTCACCGCAGCCGGCGACGAGCAGTGCGGCGGCGAGGACCGCCGCCGCACCACGTCGCCGGGAGTGCCCGGCCCTCATCCCTTCAGGCCGCTGCGCGAGACGCCCTGGATGATGTGCCGCTGGGCCAGCACGAACAGGATCAGCACCGGCACGCTGGCCAGCACGGCGCCCGCCATGATCACCGGGTAGTCGCTGACGTACGCGCCCTGGAGCAGGCCCAGGCCCGCCGGCAGGGTCAGCCGCTCCGGGCTGAACAGCACGTAGATCGGCCAGAGGAAGTCGTTCCAGTTGGTCAGGAACGACAGCACCGCCAGGGTGGCCAGGGCGGGCTTCGACAGCGGCAGCAGCACCTTGGTGAAGATCTCCCAGTGGTTGGCACCGTCCAGCACCGCCGCCTCCTCCAGTTCGGCGGGGATGCTGAGGAAGAACTGCCGCAGGAAGAACACCCCGAACGCGCTGGCCGCGCCGGGCACGACCACCACGGTCAGGGTGTCCAGCCAGCCGAGCCGGTCGGCGATCACGAAGTTCGGGATGATCAGCGAGGTGGGCGGGATGAACAGGGTGCCCACGATCAGCGCGAAGGCCACCTTCCGGCCCCGGAAGCGGAGTCGGGCCAGCGCGTACGCGGCCGCCGAGGCGGTCACCAGCACCAGCAGCGCGTGCAGGGTGGCGGCCAGCATGCTGTTGAGGAACCAGCGCAGCACCGGGTTGGCCGTGTTGCCGAGGATCTGCTGGTAGCCGTAGGTCGAGAACGGGTTCGGCACGAAGTTCGGCGGGAGCTGCTGCGCATCGCCGTAGGTCTTCACCGAGGTGATGGCCATCCAGACCAGCGGGGTCAGGAAGATCAGGGCGAGAAGCACCAGGACCGCGTAGCGGGCGGAGCGGCGGAGTGTCGTCATGGTCGGCCCCTCAGTCTTCCCGGTACCGGAAGAACCGGAAGTTGATCATGCTGATCACCGCGAGCGCGAGCGCGAAGACGATGCTCATCGCGGCGGCCCGACCGGCGTCGTTGTCCCGCAGCCCCTCGTCCACGATCCGCCAGACCACCGTCCGGGTCTGCTGGCCCGGCGCGCCCTGGGTGATCAGGAACGACTGCCCGAAGACGTTCGCCGAGGCGAGGATCGTGGTGGTCAGCACGAAGAGCAGGACCGGGCGCAGCCCGGGCAGGGTGACGTTGCGGAACCGCTGCCAGCCGTTCGCGCCGTCCATCCGCGCCGCCTCGTAGAGCTCGGGCGAGATGTCCTGCAGGCCGGCCAGGTAGATCACCGCGTTGAACCCGGAGGTCCACCAGACGGTCACCCCGACCAGCGACACCCAGGCCCACGGCACGTCGGTCACCCACGGGGTGTCCGACGGCAGGCCGACCGCGCCGAGCAGCCGGTTGACCAGGCCCAGGTTGGCGTCGAGCAGGAAGCGCCAGAGCAGGCCGATCACCGCTACCCCGAGGACGTACGGGGCGAAGTACACCGCCCGGAAGAACGTCCGCCCGGGGAACGACCGGTTGAGCAGCAGCGCCAACCCCAGCGGGACGACCACCAGCAGCGGCACCGAGAAGACCGTGAAGATCGAGGTGGCCCGGACACTCGACCACCAGTCCCCGTAGATGGCCGACTCGCTGTCGAAGAGGTCCTGGTAGTTGTCCAGCCCGACGAAGGGCCGGTTGGGCAGTTGCAGGTCCCACTGGTGCACGCTCAGCCAGACCCCGAAGACGATCGGGAGCAGGCCGAAGACGCCGAACAGGACCAGGTACGGCGCGAGGAAGAGGTAGGGGGTCGCCCGACTGCCCCGATTCGTCGCGCCCCCGCGGGTTTTTGACCCCGCCGGGGGCGGCGCGTCCCTGCGCGCCGCCCCGACCTCGATCACGTCCGCCACGAGGGATCAGCTCCCGTACTTCTTGCGGTTGTCCTCGAGCTGCTTGTTGGCCTTGGCGACGCCGTCGTCCAGGGCCTGCTTCGGCGACTTCTTGCCCAGCGCCGCCTCATTGAAGGAGTTGTAGAAGGTGGTGATCACCTCGCCGAGCCCGGGGGAGGCCGGCGGGAAGGCCGCGTACTCCAGCTCGGGGGCGAGGGTGGAGACGTCCTTCAGAGCCTTGAACTCGGCGCTCTCCCGGACCGCCTTGCGGGCCGGCACCTGGCCGCCCTTGGCCCAGTCCAGGGAGTGCTGGCTGAGCCAGTTGATGAAGACCTTGGCGCCGGAGATCTTGTTGTTGTCCGCGCTGCGCTGCTTGACGATGGTGAAGTTGTGCGAGTTCGCCCAGGCGGCCTGCTGGCTGCCGATCTGCGGCAGCGGCGCGACGCCGATCTGCGCGTTCGGGTCCTTGGCGATGTCGTTGATCTGCCAGATGCCGTTCCAGTTGAAGGCGTTCTTGCCGCTCTTCAGGGCCAGGTAGTCGGCGTCCTGCCCGACGTTGGCGGGGGAGTGGCCCTGCTTGATCAGGTCGACCAGCCAGGTGCACGCCTCGACGGCCGGGTCGGAGTTGAAGGTCGCCTTGGCCACGTCGGCGTCGAACAGGGTGCCGCCCCACTGGTGCAGCAGGGAGTAGAAGGTCATGCCGCCGGTGAACTGGAACGGGCTGATCCAGAAGCCCTGCACGCCGGACTTCTTCAGCTCGGTCAGCGCCGCGGTGTACTCCTCGCGGTTGGTCGGCGGCTTGTTCGGGTCCAGGCCGGCCTTCTGCATGACGGCCTTGTTGTAGTAGAAGCCGAGCGGGTGCATGTCCAGCGGGATGCCGTACCGCTTGTTGTTGTAGAGGCCGCCCTTCCAGACGGTCGGGGCGAAGTCGCCCTCGCTGAGCTCCAGCGCCTTCGACACGTCGTCCAGCTCGGTGATCACACCGCGGGCGGCGAAGGTGGCCAGCTGGTCCATGTGCATGACCGCGATGTCCGGGCCCGAGCCGCTGGAGACCGCGCCGGGGAGCTTGCTGTAGTAGTCCTCCCAGCGGTACGTGTTGACCGCGATGGCGATGTTCTGGTGCTCGGAGTTGAACTGCTCGACGAGCTTCTTGAAGATGTCGCCGTCGCCGCCGGTGAAACCGTTCCACAGGTTCAGCGAGACCTTCGGGCCGGTGTAGTCCTTGCCGCCGTTGCCGCTGGCGGTGCCGGACTTGGTGGCGCTGCCGCCGCCGCAGCCAGCGAGCGTCAGCGAGGCGGCCGCGCCGAGGCCGACGCCGAGCCCGAGCAGGCGCCGCCGGCTCAATTCGTTCTGCATCATGCGGGTTTCTCCTTGGGGGACGGAAATCAAGTATTTCCTGGTCAGCGCCGGGGTGCGAAGCGCAGCACGTTCCAGGAGACCGCCGGCAGGCGCACGGAGCACCGATCGCCGTCGGGGGTGGGGGTGGGCAGTTCCCGGGGCGTCACCCGGTCGGGCTCGGCCTCGGTGTTGATCGCCTCCGGGTCGTCCCCGGCGGCGACGGTCAGGTGTGATTGACCGGATAGTCCTGGCAGGCCGCGCAGGTCGAGCTGCAGGTCCAGGTCGTCTGAGCCCCGGTTGACCGCGAAGACGGTCAGCTCGCCGGACTCCTCGTCGAGTACGGCCACCGTGTCCAGCACGGGAACCTCACCGTATTTCTTCGTCTCGTAGGTCGGCGCGACCGGTTCGGTGCGCAGCACGGTGCCGCGGGCGTACCGGGCGGTCAGCGCGAACGGGTGGAAGATGCTCTGCCGCCAGGCCGGGCCGCCGGTGCGGGTCCGGATCGGGGCGATGACGTTGGCCAGCTGCGCCTGGCAGGCGACGCCGACCCGGTCGGCGTGCCGGAGCAGGGTGATGAGCAGGTCGCCGACCACCACCGCGTCGACGGCGGTGAAGTCGTCCTCGATCAGCGCCGGCGCCTCGACCCAGCCCCGCCGGTCCAGGTCGGCCTTGAGCCGGGACTCGTACCAGACGTTCCACTCGTCGAACGAGATCTTGAGCTTCCGCTTGTGCCGCTGCTTGGCGGCCACGTGGTCGGCGGTGGCGACGACGTCGGTGATGAAGTTGTCCATGTCCACGGCCGAGGCGAGGATGCTGGCCCGGTCGCCGTCGGACGGGTCGTAGTAGGTGTGCGCCGAGATGTAGTCGACGTGCTCGTAGGTGTGCTCCAGCACGGTCGCCTCCCAGGAGGCGAAGGTGGGCATCCGCCGGTTGGAGCTGCCGCAGGCGACCAGGCTGATCGAGGGGTCGATCATCTTCATCGCCCGGGCGGTCTCGGCGGCGAGCCGGCCGTACTCGTCGGCGGTCTTGTGGCCGACCTGCCAGGGGCCGTCCAGCTCGTTGCCGAGGCACCAGAGCCGCACCCCGTACGGCTCCTCGGCGCCGTTCTTGCGGCGCAGGTCCGACAGCTGGGTGCCGCCCGGGTGGTTTGAGTACTCGAGCAGGTCGCACGCCTCCTGGACGCCCCGGGTGCCGAGGTTGACCGCCATCATCGGCTCGACGCCGGCCTCGGCGGCCCAGGTCATGAACTCGTCCAGGCCGAAGGCGTTGGTCTCGATCGTCTTCCACGCCAGGTCGAGGCGGCGGGGGCGGTCGCCGGCCGGGCCGACGCCGTCCTCCCAGCGGTAACCGGAGACGAAGTTGCCGCCCGGGTAGCGGACCACCGAGACGCCCAGCTCCCGGGTCAGGTCGAGCACGTCGCCGCGGAGGCCGCGGGAGTCGGCGGTGCGGTGGCCGGGCTCGAAGACGCCGCCGTAGACGCAGCGCCCCATGTGCTCGACGAAGGAGCCGAAGATGCGTCGGTCGGCGGGGCCGATCGCGAAGGCCGGATCGATCGTCAGCTGAGCTCTGACCACGGGGGTGCCGCCTTTCGTCTTCCTGCACCGGGTGACTGCCGTCACGCCGTACCCCGTGTTTGTACAACGTTGTAAGCAACGTTGTAAAGCACTCGTTACACGATAGAGTCCGGGGCGGAAACCCGCAGGAGGGAGGGACGAGCGCGTGCGACACAGGCTCAAGGACGTAGCCGAACGGGCCGGAGTGTCGGTCAAGACGGTGTCGAACGTGGTCAACGGCTACGTGCACGTCCGGCCGGACACCCGGGCCCGGGTCGAGGAGGCGATCGCCGAACTCAACTACCGGCCCAACCTCTCCGCCCGGAACCTGCGCAAGGGCCGCACCGGGGTGATCGCGCTGGCCGTGCCGGAGCTGGACATCCCGTACTTCGCCGAACTGGCCCGGCACGTGGTCAGCGCCGCCGCCGTGCACGGCTGGACGGTGCTGATCGACCAGACCGGCGGCGGGCCGGAACAGGAGCGGGTGGCCGCGGCCGGCATCGGCGACCACATGATCGACGGCCTGATCTTCAGTCCGCTGGCGCTCACCGCCGACGACCTGGCCAACCTCGACGGCATGCCGATGGTGCTGCTCGGCGAGCGGGTCGACCACGGCCCGGCGGACCACGTGGCGATCGACAACGTGGCCGCCGCCCGGGAGATCACCGCCCACCTGATCGGCCTGGGCCGGCGCCGGATCGCCGCCATCGGCTCGCAGCGCACCCCCGAGGGCGCCAGCGCCCGGCTGCGCCTGGCCGGCTACACCGCGGCCCTCGCCGAGGCCGGCATCGGGTACGACGAGGCCCTCGTGGCGTCCGCGTCCGCCTGGCACCGCGCGGACGGCGCGGCCGCCGTCCGACACCTGCTCACCTCGGGGGTACGCCCCGACGCCGTCTTCTGCTTCAACGACACCCTGGCGCTCGGCGCGCTGCGCGCCCTGCACGAGGCCGGCCTGCGGGTGCCCGACGACGTCGCGGTCGCCGGCTTCGACGACATCGAGGACGGCCGGTTCAGCGTGCCCACCCTGACCACCATCGCCCCCGACAAGGAGCGGATCGCCAAGCTGGCGGTCGAACTCCTCGCCGGCCGCCTGGCCGGCGACCGCGACGCCCCACCCCGAGAACTCCAGGCCCCCTACCGCCTGACCCCCCGCGAAAGCACCGCCCCCGGGCCCCGCCCACCGCGTTGATCATCAAGTTGTCGCCAGCCGCGTCGACGTGTCGTGGTTATCCATTCATGATCAATGCTTGGTGGGGTGGGGTGGGGTGGGTCAGTCGAAGAAGCGGGCCAGGTGGTTCCTGGTGGGTGGGTCGGCGTCCGGGGGCAGGGGGGTGAGGTCGGCGAAGATGGAGGCGCCGTCACAGCCGGCGTGCAGCGGGTACCAGCGGGGCTTGTCCGGCGGGCGTTGACCGCAGATGCCCTTGAAGGTCTGCACGTCCAGCAGCCGTACGTGGGTCGGGTCGGCGACCGCGTTCACGTGCCCCCACCAGGGGCTCATCACGTGCAGGACGCCGCCCGGCCGGAGCACCCGGTGGCACTCGTCCACCAGCGGCAGGAAGTCGATCAGGTGCTCCAGGATGTGCACCGCGAAGAGGGCGTCGACCGAGTCGTCGGCCAGCGGCAGCGAGCCGGAGAGGTCGGCGACCGCGTCCACCCCGGTCGCCGGGTAGATGTCCAGCCCGAGGTTGGTCGGGTACTGCTTCTGCGGGCCGCAGCCCAGGTCGACCACCACCGGGTCCCGGCCGGCGACCCGCACCCGGTCCCAGACGCCGTACACCCCGGCGAGCCGGCCGACCAGGTCGCGGACCAGGCTCAGCTCGGCCGGCTCGGCGACCTCGCCGGTCAGGTGGGCGACCCCCCGGTCGAACCGCACCTCGACGGCGAGCCCGCGCAGCCGCTCGTCGTGCCCGGCCTGTTCCGCCCAGGCCTCGGTGAGGAACCCGTCGATCGCCCGCAGCCGGTCGGCCGAGGGCGGTGTCTGCGCCAGCGCGACCATCGCCACCTCCCGCCGGCCGTTACCCGGATCTTCGCCCGGTATGCACCGATGCTGGGCGAACGCGAACCCCCCGGACCGTCGCGATGGGGAGCGGGTGGGTCAGCCGGAGATGGTGCGGCGGCTCGGCCGGCCCGCGCCGCGCATCCGCTGACGCGGTTGCGGGGCCAGCGCCCTGGGCCGCTTCAGGTGGTACCGGTGCAGCTCGCTGTGGCCGGGCAGGGACGGGTCCTCGCTCATCGCGACGAGCTCCCAGCCCTGGTCACCGGCCCGGTTCAGGTGGGCCAGCGCGGTGTCGCCGTACGGCGTGACGTCGACCATCGAGCCGTCCGGGCCGTACCAGATGAAGACGACCTCCCACCCGATGTCGGTGGTGGCCGCCTGGCGGCGCCGGACCAGCAGCGCGTACTCCCACTTGAGCATGGGCTCATTCTCACCCGGCGCGCGCCCGCCGGCACGGATCAATCCTCGGCGATCCGTCCGCCGTCGACCCGCAGCCGCCGGTTGACGGTCACCGCGTCCAGCATCCGCCGGTCGTGGGTGACCAACAGCAGGGTGCCGGGATAGTTCTCCAGCGCCGACTCGAGCTGCTCGATGGCCGGCAGGTCCAGGTGGTTGGTCGGCTCGTCCAGCACCAGCAGGTTGACCCCGCGACCCTGCAACAGGGCCAGCGCCGCCCGGGTCCGCTCGCCGGGCGACAGCGTCGCCGCCGGCCGCAGCACGTGCGCCGCGCGCAGGCCGAACTTGGCCAGCAGCGTCCGCGCGTCCGCCGGCGCCAGCTCGGGTACGGCGGCGCCGAAGGCGTCCAGCAGGGGCTGGTCGCCGAGGAAGAGCCCGCGGGCCTGGTCGACCTCGCCGACCACCACGCCCGGGCCGAGCGCGGCGTGGCCCTCGTCGAGCGGCAGCCGGCCGAGCAGCGCGCCGAGCAGGGTGGTCTTGCCGGAGCCGTTCGCCCCGGTGATCGCCACCCGGTCGGCCCAGTCGATCTGGAGGTCCACCGGGCCGAGGGTGAAGCCGCCCCGGCGGACCACCGCGCCGCGCAGCGAGGCCACGATCGCGCCGGCCCGGGGCGCGGCGGCGATCTCCATCCGCAGCTCCCACTCCTTGCGCGGCTCCTCGACCACGTCCAGCCGCTCGATCAGCCGCTCGGTCTGCTTGGCCTTCGCCGCCTGCTTCTCGGTCGACTCGGCGCGGAACTTGCGGCCGATCTTGTCGTTGTCGGTGGACTTGCGGCGGGCGTTCTTCACGCCCTTCTCCATCCAGGCGCGCTGGGTACGGGCCCGCGCCTCCAACCCCGCCCGGGTGTCCGCGTACTCCTCGAAGTCGGCGCGGGCGTGCCGGCGGGCCACCTCCCGCTCCTCCAGGTAGGCGGCGTAACCGCCGCCGTAGTGGCGGACCTGCTGCTGGACCAGGTCCAGCTCCAGCACCCGGGTCACCGTGCGGGTGAGGAACTCCCGGTCGTGGCTGACCAGCACGGTGCCGGCGCGCAGCCCGGTGACGAACCGCTCCAGCCGTTCCAGACCGGCCAGGTCCAGGTCGTTGGTGGGCTCGTCGAGCAGGAAGACGTCGTACCGGCTGAGCAGCAGCGAGGCCAGCCCGGCGCGGGCGGCCTGGCCGCCGGAGAGGCCGGTCATCGGGTGGTCCAGGTCGACCGTCAGCCCCAGCTCCGCGGCGACCTGCTCGGCGCGCTCCTCCAGGTCGGCGCCGCCGAGACCGAGCCAGCGCTCCAACGCCTCGGCGTACGCGTCGTCGGCGCCGGCCGCGCCCGCGCCGAGCGCCTCGCCGGCGGCGTCCAGCGCCGCCTGGGCGGCGGTCACCCCGGTACGCCGGGCCAGGAAATCCCGGACCGTCTCGCCCGCCCGGCGCTCCGGCTCCTGCGGGAGGTAGCCGACCGTGGCGGTGGGCGGGTTCAGCGAGACGCTGCCCAGCTCCACCGGCTGAAGCCCCGCGAGGGTACGCAGCAGCGTCGACTTGCCGGCCCCGTTCACCCCGACCAGCCCCACCACGTCGCCCGGCGCGACGACGAGTTCGAGGTCGGAGAAGAGCAGCCGGTCACCGTGCCCGGCGGCGAGGTCCTTGACGATCAACGTGGCGCTCATGAGGAGCCGAGCCTATCCCGCGCGATCCGGGGGAAATCGCTGCGGCAGGAGATCATCCGACCCGCCGCCTCCCCGAGATCGGCGGGGAGGGGACAGGAGCGGGACGGACACGAGGGAGACTCACGGGCGTGGTGACGACTCTGGCGATCGACTGTGGGGGCGGGGGCATCAAGGCGTCGGTTCTCGATGCCGCCGGGACGATGCGGGCCCGGCCGCTGCGGGTGCCCACGCCGTACCCCCTGCCGCCCGCGCTCTTCGTGAAGACGCTGCTGGAGCTGGGTGGCCGGCTGCCCACGGCGGACCGGGTGACGGTGGGGATGCCCGGCATGATCCGGCACGGCGTGGTGGTCGCCACCCCGCACTACGTGACCCGCTCCGGGCCGCGCAGCCGGGTCGACCCGGACCTGCTCGCCGAGTGGTCCGGGTACGACGCCCGCACGGCCCTCTCCGACGCGTTCGGGGTGCCGGCGCTGGTGCTCAACGACGCCGAGGTGCACGGCGCCGGGGTGGTCGCCGGCACCGGCTGCGAGCTGGTGCTGACCCTGGGGACCGGGCTGGGCAGCGCGCTCTTCGACGGCGGGCAGCTCGCCCCGCATTTGGAGTTGTCGCACGCGCCGGTGCGCTGGGGCACCACCTACGACACGTACGTGGGGGAACCGGAGCGGCGCCGGCTCGGCGACGCCTTCTGGTCCCGCCGGATCCGGCAGGTGGTGGACGGGCTGCGCCCGGTGTTCCGCTGGGACCGGCTCTACCTGGGCGGCGGCAACTCCCGGCTGATCCGCCCCGAGCAGGTGGCCCGGATGGGCGACGACGTCGTGGTCGTCCCGAACACGGCCGGAATCGTGGGCGGTGTCCGGGCCTGGGACCTGGTCGCCCAACCGTACGACGCGACCGGTTGAGCCCATTCGGGCGCAACCGCGTCCAGGGGAACACTCGCGGTACGGCCGATGTTGTGCCAGCGTCGGAACAGTGGCGGCGCGAGACGAGGAGGTGGGTCGGGATGGATCTTCTGGCGGAGTACCGGCGGGCGACCATGTTCTTCGAAACGGGTGACCCGGCCGGAGCGGCCCGGTTGCTCGAACCCATCGTCGAGGCCGAGCCGGGGAACTCCTCGGTACGCCAGCTGCTGGCCCGGGCGTACTTCCAGTCCGCCCAGCTCAACCGGGCCGAGGAGCAGCTGCGCGAGCTGGTCGACCGGGACCCGAGCGACCACTACGCGCACCACGTGCTGGGTCGGACGCTGGAGCGGATGAACCGGCACGCCGACGCGCTGCGGCACCTCCGCATCGCCGCGGCCATGTACTCGACCAACACCGACTACACGACCGCGCTGCGCCGGGTGGAGAGCCGGGTCGGCACCGGCCGCTGACGCTGGTCCTCGGGGCGGCCCTTCGGGGCCGCCCCGACGCGTGTCCGCCGGTCCACCGGCGGCCCGCCTACCATTGCCGGCATGGGACGTGAGCTGGCGGTGGGCGCGGCATGAAGCTGAAGCTGGACCTGCACGAAATCTTCAACAAGGGCCAGGACATCGACCGGGCGCTACGCGGGATCATGGACGAGGCGGTGGCGAAGAAGGCCACCATGGTGGAGATCATCCCCGGCAAGGGCTCCGGCCAGCTCAAGAAGCGGGTGCTGCGCTTCCTGGACCAGAAGGACGTCAAGCAGCTCTACCACCGGGTGGAGAAGGACTCGAAGAACTTCGGCCGGCTCTTCGTGCACTTTCGCTGGAAGTAGAAGCCTCGGCTTCCCGACCTTCCACGCCAACTCCCGACGTGCCTCCTGACCTGGGGAAACGTCTTCCGTCGGCTTCCGGCATCTTCCGCCGCCGCTCGCACTCGGTTGTGCCGGATTTGTGCCACGTGATCATGGCGAACTAGCCAGTGCCGCGGCCGTCGATGTCGAGCAGCGCCACCGGACCGACCGGGGGGCGCGCTGCAAGTCGCGGGTCGGGCGCGGCGGCGTGTCGGCAAGGGCCGGACTTGAACTCCTGAACCCGTCTGGGAGCGCCCTGGTCATCTCAAAATACCTGCGCCGTTCGAGGCCTGGACGGCCGCCGCGATGGTGTCGTCGACCTCATCCGGGCGGTTTGTCGCCCTTCCTCTCGGCGGCTATCCGTCGCCTGCGGCCGGCCGTGACCCGCCACCACAGAAACATCAGCGCGCCGGTGAGCACCTGGGGAACGAAGGTCCCGGCCCGCCACACGAGGGTCACGGCGAGAGCCTGGCCCCCGGTGGCACCGAACGCGGTAAGCAAACCGGTCAGGGTCGCGTCCACGGTGCCTAGACCGCCGACGGTGACCGGAATGAACGTCACGATCACCGCGAACGAGAAGGCCGCCAATGACTCCTGCCAGCTCACCCCGAAGTTGTCGTGGGCGCCGTTCTCTAGGCCCGTTAATGTGAGGAACAAGATCGACCACGAGGTGAGCTGCGGCAACAGGGTCGCCGCGACCACCCGCGCCCATCGCGTCTTCATAACCTCGACTACGCCCGAGCGGAAGTCAACCACCTTGCCGGTGAGGTTGGCCGTCCGGCGGTGACGCAAGGGCCGTGCCGTCGCGTTGAGGAGCCGCTCCGCCAGGTGCCCGACCCTGCGGGCCCCGTCCTCATTATGCAGAATCACCACAAACGCGGAAATGGCGATGCCGACGCCTAGAACCCCGACGACCGCGATCAGCACGTAGTGCCGTCTCGCCTCTCCGCTGACCAGCAGCGTCAGGACACCCACGACAGGCATGACGAGCGTGGCGAGAATGCTGAAGCCGCTTGACATCGCGGCCGCGCTCGCCGCCGCCCCCCTATCGCACCGGTAGGACTCGAGCATGTCGTACTCGACACCGAGACTGATGGCGCCGCCGGCCGGCACGACATTGCTCAAGGCGAACGAGGTCTGGTCCACCACGAAGGCTGGTCCATATCGCAGCCCAGGCAGCACGGTCTGCAATTGCCACGCGCCCGCGGCGAGGTTGACCACTGCCGCGCCGACGAGGGCGACGAGGTAGGCGATCGGCATCCGCTGGATCGATGCGCAGGACTGCGAGTAGTCGGCGAATCGAGGAAAAGCACCGACGAACACGATCACGAGAACGGCGACCGTCACGGCGGATACGACCACTCTTCGACTGAGGTGCCTTCGGCGCCGCGCGTGGACGCCTCCGCCCGGTGTCGTTCCGCCGGCGCCTGCCTTCGAAGGGCCCGCCATCATCTACCCGACCACGACGGCGGCCTACTCACCAACGCCTGACTCCTCACCCCCGTTACACGGCCCTTCGCCAGTATCGCCGATGTGACGGCAATTTTACCGATCCACTGGACTGCAGGAGCCGGCGCACCTTCGCCAGCCCTACGGCGCGCTGGTCCAGTGGTCCACTGACGTCCGGCGCGATCCGGCCGAGTCCGCCACCTTGGCTACTTGCGTGGCTACTCGGCTGGCACCCACCGGTTCTACGACCAGCGCCGGCATGACAGTGCGCCGCGACCGCAGCCACTTCCACACGCGGCAATCTCGCTCAATCGGACAGTGGCGCGTGCGAAGAGCCTGGCGCGCATAAGGTCGGCTCGACATGGCGACCTTCGCGAGACTCGGACGGGTAGGACATGGACCAAGGCACCCGCGACGAGTTGCTCGGCCGCCTGGGTGAGGCAGTCGGGTCGGTCACAGTCGCACATCCGACGCGGGTTGCCATCGACGGACCGCCAGCCGCAGGCAAGACGACGCTCGCCGACGAACTGGCCGTCGCCTTGCGCATACAGGGCCGCGACGTCATCCGCGCGACAATCGACGATTTTCTCTTCCCACGGGCGCAGCGCTATCCGCGCGGCGAGTACTCGGCCGAAGGCTGCTACTTCGACACCCACGACTACGAC
>NZ_JBAKHO010000112.1:0-4235 GCF_036902735.1 Micromonospora lacuserhaii
CACGGTGCCACCTCGGTTCGCGACTGCGGGGCTCGCAACCCCGGCTCACTCCTCGCGCTCACGACCTGTCTCCGTCGTAGACCCGGGGCACCCGGCTGCTGCCGAACCGGGTGACGATCTCGTAGTTGATGGTGCCGACCGCGTCCGCCCAGTCGTCGGCGGTGGGCTCGCCGTCCGCGCCGCTGCCGAAGAGGGTGGCCACGTCGCCGGCGGCCACCGGGTCGTCGCCGCAGTCGAGCACGAACTGGTCCATGCAGACCCGGCCGGAGATGGTGCGCCGCTTGCCGGCCAGCCGCACCGGGCCGACGTTGGAGGCGTGCCGGGGCACCCCGTCGGCGTAGCCGAGCGGCACCACGGCCAGGTTCGCCTCCCGCTCGGTGGTGTACGTGTGGCCGTAGGAGACGCCGGTGCCCTCCGGGACCCGCTTGGCGAGCATCACCCGGGCCCGGGCGGTCATCGCCGGGCGCAGCCCGAAGGTGTCGCCAGCCACCGGGGAGAGACCGTAGATCGCGATCCCCGGCCGGACCAGGTCGAAGTGGGTGTCCGGGCGGGTCAGCGTGGCCGCCGAGTTGGCCAGGTGCCGGTGCCGCGGGCGCAGCCCGGCCCGCTCGACCATGGCCAGCCCCTCGTGGAAGATCGCGAGCTGGCGGTCCGTGGTGGGGTGGCCGGGCAGGTCCGCGTACACGAAGTGGCTCCACACGCCGACCACCTCGACCAGCCCCTCGGCCTGGGCCTTCGCGGCGGCCTCCAGCAGGTTCGGCCAGTCGGCGACGGTGGCGCCACCGCGCGACAACCCGGTGTCGATCTTGAGGTGGAGCTGGGCCGGGCGGTCCGCGCGCCGGCTCGCCTCGATCATCTCGTCCAACTGGGGCAGGCTGGCGGCGGCCAGGTCGACCCCCGCCGCGACCCCCTCGTGCAGCGGCAGCCCCGGCGACAGCAGCCAGGCCAGCACCGGCGCGGTGATCCCCGCCCGGCGCAGGGTCAGCGCCTCGTCGAGCGTGCACACCCCGAGCCAGTCCGCCCCGGCGTCCAGCGCGGCGTTGGCCGACGGGACCATGCCGTGGCCGTACCCGTCGCCCTTCACCACCGCCATCAGCTCGGCGCTGGTGCCCGCCCGGAGCCGGGCCACGTTGTCACGGATCGCGTCGAGATCGACGCGCACCTCGGCCTGCCACATGAACCCAGCCTACTTGCCCCGGTGATCACCCCAGGGCGGTCCGGGTCTCAGTCGACCAGCGGCGCGATCACCGGGCGCAGCGCGTCCGCCACGTCCGGCGCGGTCACCGGGCCGAGCCGGGCCGCCTCCCGCCCGGCCAGGCCGTGCAGGTACGCCGCGGTCGCCGCCGCCCGTTCCGGGGCCAGCCCGGTGGCCAGCAGCGAACCGAGCAGCCCGGCCAGCACGTCCCCGGTGCCCCCGGTGGCCAGCGCGGGGCTGCCGGTCGGATTCACGTACGCCCGGCCGTCCGGCGTACCGATGATCGTCCGGTCCCCCTTGAGCAGCACCGTCGCGTTCATCCAGGCGGCCAGCCGCAGCACCGCGGAGACCCGGTCCCCGCCCGGTTCCTCCCCGCAGAGCCGGCTGAACTCCCGATCGTGCGGGGTGACCACTATCGGCGCGTCCCGACCGCGCAGCCGGTCGGCGAGCGAACCGTCCACCAGCAGGGTCAGCGCGTCCGCGTCCAGCACCACCGGGACCGGGGCGGCGAGCACCGCGCGCAGCTCGGCGGCGGCCTCCTCGCCGGTGCCCAGCCCCGAGCCGCAGACCCAGGCCTGCACCCGGCCGGCGTCGGCGACCCGGCCGGTGGCGATCACCGAGGGGTGGCGTCGGACGACCTCCTCGCGGGCGCTCCCGGCGTACCGGACCATGCCGGTCGGGCCGGCGAGCGCGCCACCCACCGAGAGCACCGCCGCGCCCGGGTAGGTCGCCGAACCGGTGGCCACCCCGACCACTCCCCGGCTGTACTTCTCCGAGGCCGGGCCCAGTTTCGGCCACCACTCGACCACGTCCGACCACTCGGTCACCCGCAACGCCGGGGTGCCGCGCAGCCACGGGCCGAGCCCGATGTCGACCAGCTCGACGTGCCCGGCCAGCGGGGCGGCCGGGCCGACCACCAGCCCCGGCTTCAACGCGCCGAAGGCCACCGTCACGTCGGCGCGGACCGCGACGGGCCGGCCCGACGCGGACAGCGGCACCCCGCCGGTGTCCACCGCCACCCCGCTCGGCACGTCCACCGCCACCACCGTCGCCCGGTCGCCGTTGCGGCCGGTCAGCTCGGGCAGCCGATCGGCGAGCCGGTCGGCGGCCTCCCGCAGCCCACCCGTACCGCCGATCCCGACGATGCCGTCGAGCACCAGGTCGACCGTGGCCGGCGGCGCGTCGACCAGCCGCCCCCCGGCGGCCCGCAGCGCCGCCAGCCCCTCGGCGTGCGCCCGGCCCGGAGTGAGCGGCAGGGCCGACACGGCGGCCCCCCGGCCAGCCAGCAGGGCGCCGGCGTAGAGGGCGTCACCGCCGTTGTCACCGGTGCCGACCAGCAGCAGCACCCGGGCGCCGTACACCCCGCCCCGGTCGGCGAGCAGCAGCGCGCAGCGCCGGGCCAGCCCGGCGGCGGCCCGCTTCATCAGCGTTCCGGGCGGAAGGGTGGCCATCAGGCCGGCCTCCGCCGCGCGTACGTCCGCGACCCGCCACACCGGTTTCATGCCACCCGAGTCCCATCCGTCACCCGTACGGGCGGACCGGCCGGCCCGCCCGGTGAGATCACCGCTCCGCCACCACCATCGCCGAGGCGATCCCGCCGTCGTGGGACAGCGAGAGATGCCAGCGGTTGACCCCGCGCTCGGTGGCCGCGTCGGCGACCGTGCCGGAGACCGTGAGCCAGGGACGCCCGTCCGGGTCGGGCACGATCTCGCAGTCGTGCCAGCTCAGCCCGGCCGGCGCGCCGAGCGCCTTGGCCACCGCCTCCTTGGCCGCGAACCGGGCCGCGAGGGACTCCGGCGAGCGCGGGTTGCCGGAGCGGGTGTACCGCTCCGACTCGGTGAAGAGCCGGTCGGCGAGCAGCGGCGTCCGGGCCAGGGCCCGGGCGAACCGCTCCACCAGCACGACGTCGATACCGACCGCGACGATCACCAACCCACCCTACCGGCGGGCCGGGCGGCAGATTAGCCACCGGGGACGCCGTGGGCAACGCCTGTGGAAAACCGGGGGGTACGACCACCGCCCGCCGTCCACAGGGCCGACCGGACGCCCGGTGGGCCGCCTAGCGTCGGCCGGGTCGGGTCACGGGGCGGAGGAGGCGCGGGCATGACCGAGGAGCGGGTGCGGGTGGACCCGGAGGTGCTGCGCCAGGTGGCGGGCCGGCTCGCCGCCGAGGCGTACGGGCTGGCGCACGGTTTCGCCGACGTGCCGGGGCTGGTGGTGGCGGCGCCGCAGTGGCGGGCCGGCACCGCCCTGGTCCGCTGGGAGTCGGCGGCGCACGCCTGGCTGGGTGCGCTCGGCGCCCGGGTGGCGGAGACCGCCGCCGCCCTGCGCGCCGCCGCCGACGAATACGAGGCGGTGGACGACCGGGCGGCCGGTCGGCTCGCCGGCCTGCCCCGGTGACCGGCTACGCGCGGCTCTGGGGCGCCGCCCCGGCCGGGTGGAGCGAGGCCGGGGCGGCCTGGCGCGGGCTGACCGCTCCGGTCACCGGGCGGCGCGCGGCACTGCGGATCGGGGCGACCACCCTGCGCGCCGGCTGGTCGGGCGGGGCCGCCGCGGCGGCCGACGGGCGGCTCGACACGCTCCGGGGCGAGCTGACCGGGGTGCTGCCGGCCCTGGTCGAGGCGGATCAGGTGCTCGCCGAGTTCGCCGTCCGGCTGCGGGCGGCGAAGGGACGGCTGGCCGACGCGGTGGCGCTGGCCGAGCGGAGCGGGGTGCTGATCGACCGGGACGGCGGGGTGCGGCCGGGCCCCCTGCCTGCGGTTCAGCCGCCGGTGTGGCGCGGACCGGAGGCGGGGGCCGTTCCGGGCGCCGGCGTGGGTCCGGTCGGCGTAGGTCCGGTCGGCGTAGGTCCGGTTGGCGTAGGCCCGGTTGGCGTGGGCCCGGTTGGCGTGGGCGGTCAGGCGGCGGTGGCGCAGGTGGCCGCCGCGCTGCGCGACGCGCTGGCGCTGGCCGACGCGGCCGACCGGGAGGCGGCGGCGCGGTTGGACGAGCTCTCCGGCGCGGCCCGTGCGGGCTGGACCGCGCCACCGCCGCCGGGCCG
>NZ_JBAKHO010000113.1:0-3777 GCF_036902735.1 Micromonospora lacuserhaii
GACTTCTGGACCGCGCCGCCGCCGCCGGGCCGCCCCGCGCCGGGCGCCCCGGCCGCCGAGGTCGCGGCCTGGTGGGCGGGGCTCACGCGAGCGCAGCGGCGGTGGCTGGTGGCACACGAGCCCGGACTGGTCGGGCGCCTCGACGGGCTGCCGGCCGCCGCGCGGGACCAGGCCAACCGGCTGACCCTGGCCGCCCGCCGGGGGGTGCTGCTCGCCCAGCGGCGGCGGCTGGCGGCCCGGTTCCCCCGCGGGCCGGTCGAGCAGGCCGGGCTGGCCCGGCTGGACCGGAGCCTGGCCGGCGTCGACGCGCTGGCCGAGCGCTCGGCGGCGGCCGGACCACCCCGGGCGTACCTGCTCAAGGTCGACCCGGCCGGCGACGGGCGGGCGGTGGTGGCGCTGGGCAACCCGGACCGGGCCGGCCAGGTGCTGACCTACGTGCCCGGGATGACCAGTGACCTCGCCGACGCCCCGGGCGAGCTGGGCCGGGCCGGGCGGGTGCTCGGGCGGTGCGCCGCGCTCGCCCCGGGCACGGAGGCCGCCGCGGTGCTCTGGCTGGACTACGACGCGCCCGACTTCGTACACGAGGCCGCTTGGCCGGCCCAGGCCCGGGACGCCGGCCCGGCGCTGCACCGCTTCCAGGAGGGGTTGCGCGCCGCCCACGAGGGGGCGTCGGCCCGGCAGACCGTGCTCGGGCACAGCTACGGCTCGGTGGTGGTGGGCGCCGCCGCCCGGGACCACGGGCTCGACGCGGACGCCCTGGTCTTCGTGGGCTCGCCCGGCGTCGGGGTGGAGCGCGCCGAGGCACTGCGCCTGCCGCCAGAGCGGGTCTGGGCGAGCACCGCGCCGGACGACGTGATCCGGCTGGTCCGGCCGCCCGCCGAGCTGGCCGGCCGGGCGGCCCTCGCCACCTCCCCGCTGGCCACCGCGGTCTCCCTGCTCGCCCCGTCCGGGCACGAGCTGTGGTTCGGCCACGATCCCAGCGACCCGGGTTTCGGCGGCCGCACCTTTCCCAGCGGCCGGTACGGCCACACCGGCTACTGGGACCCCGGCAACCCGGCGCTCGACGGGATGGCCCGGATCGTGCTGGGCCGATGATCTCCCGGGCGGCCATCACGAACGGCCGCGATCACGACGGCCGGACCCGAAACGACCGCGCGCCGCGAGACGGCCGCATCCGAAACGACCGCGCCGCGAAACGGCCGCACCGCGAAACGGCCGCACCGCGACACGGCCGCACCGCGACACGGCCAGGCCCCGCCGGCCGTGGGTACGGCGGGCGGGGGCCGGTGTGCGTCCGGTGCGGTTACTCGACGGTGACCGACTTCGCCAGGTTGCGCGGCTGGTCGACGTCGTGCCCCCGGGCCGCGGCGATCTCGGCGGCGAGCACCTGCAGCGGCACCGTGGTGACCAGCGGGGCCAGCAGCGTCGGGGTCCGCGGCACGTAGATCAGGTGGTCGGCGTAGCGGACGACCGCCTCGTCGCCCTCCTCGGCGATCACGATGGTCCGGGCGCCCCGGGCGCGGACCTCCTGGATGTTGGAGACGACCTTGTCGTGCAGCATGCCGCGGCCGACCGGCGACGGCACCACGCAGATCACCGGGGTGCCCTTGTCGATCAGCGCGATCGGGCCGTGCTTCAGCTCACCGGCGGCGAACCCCTCGGCGTGCATGTACGCCAGCTCCTTGAGCTTCAGCGCGCCCTCCAGGGCCACCGGGTAGCCGACGTGCCGGCCGATGAAGAGCACGGTCGGCTCGGACTTCAGCTCCCGGGCCAGCTCACGGACGGGCTCGATCCGGTCCAGCAGCTCGCGCAGCTTGCCCGGCATCTCCTGGAGCTGGGCCACCACCGCGCCGACCTCGTCGGCGAACTTGATGCCCCGGACCTGGGCCAGGTGCAGGCCGATCAGGTAGCAGGCCACCAGCTGGGTGAGGAACGCCTTGGTGGAGGCGACGGCGATCTCCGGACCGCCGTGGGTGTAGAGCACGGCGTCGGACTCACGCGGGATGGTCGAGCCGTTGGTGTTGCAGATGGCCAGCACCCGGGCCTTCTGCTCCTTGGCGTGGCGCAGCGCCATCAGGGTGTCCATGGTCTCGCCGGACTGCGAGATCACCACGATCAGCGTGGACCGGTCGAGGACCGGGTCGCGGTAGCGGAACTCGCTGGCCAGCTCGACCTCGCAGGGGATGCGGGTCCAGTGCTCGATGGCGTACTTGGCGACCAGCCCGGAGTGGTAGGCGGTGCCGCAGGCGACGATGAAGATCTTGTCGACGTCACGCAGGTCCTGGTCGCTGAGGCGGACCTCGTCGAGGGCGATCTCACCGGTGTCGGTGAGCCGGCCGAGCAGCGTGTCGGCGATCGCCTGCGGCTGCTCCTCGATCTCCTTGAGCATGAACCAGTCGTAGCCGCCCTTCTCGGCGGCCGAGGAGTCCCAGTCGATGTGGAAGTCCTTACCGGTGGCGGGCTGGCCGTCGAAGTCGGTGATCTCGATGCTCTCGCCGGTGATCAGCACGATCTGGTCCTGGCCGAGCTCGACCGCCTCGCGGGTGTGCTCGATGAACGCGGCCACGTCGCTGGCCAGGTAGTTCTCCCCCTCGCCCCGGCCGACCACCAGCGGCGAGTTGCGCCGGGCGCCGACCACCGCGCCGGGGATGCCGGCGTCGACGGCGAGCAGGGTGAACGCGCCCTCGAGCCGCCGGCAGACCACCCGCATGGCGGAGGCGAGCAGCTGCGGGCTGTCGGCCTCGCCGGCTGCGCGCAGTTCGGCGAGCGCGTGGGCGAGCAGGTGGGCGGCGCATTCGGTGTCGGTGTCGCTGACGAACTGGACGCCGTCGTCCTCCAGCTCGGCGCGGAGCTTAGCGAAGTTCTCGATGATGCCGTTGTGGATCACGGCGACCCGGCCGTCGGGGGCCAGGTGCGGGTGGGCGTTGCGGTCGGTCGGACCGCCGTGGGTGGCCCAGCGGGTGTGGCCGATGCCGGTGGTGCCGTCACCGATGCCGATCGGGCTGGCGGCGCAGTCGGCCGGGTTGCTGGCGGCCCGCTCGGAGAGCACCTTTTCCAGGTTGGCCAGCTTGCCGGCCTTCTTCTCGGTCAGCAGCTCGTCGTCGCAGACGATGGCCACGCCGGCCGAGTCGTAGCCGCGGTACTCCAGCCGCCGCAGTCCGTCGAGCACGATGCCGAGTGCCGGGCGCGCGCCGGCGTAACCCACGATTCCACACATGGTTGGCAGCCTAACCCAGCTTCGCTCATCTCGCGTGCTCGGAAGTCCGGTAAACAAGCACTGAATTTGAGCGATCGGTCGATCACAGGCGGCAGTCGGACAAACGGCCCGGGCGCTCCGGTCCATCGTCCCCGCCGAACGGGGTTGCGGCCCCCGCGTCCGGTACGACACTCTCTCGGCGGATCCGGCACGTCCCTGGGACGGTCCGTCACCACACCCCTCCCGGAGCAGACATGTCCGACACGCCCCCGCCCGCCGAGCCGTCCTCCCCCGGCCCGTCGGCCCCCGAGCCGTCCGCCACCGCGCCGAGCCCCGACCCCTCCCCGGCTCCGCCCGTGGACCCGACGGCACCGGCGCCCGGTTCGCCCCACGCCTGGACCCCGCCGGACCCACTCGCCGCACCGCAGCCCTGGACGGCTCCCGACTCGTGGTCGGCCCCGCCGCCCGGCACCCCGACGCACGCCGGTGGCGGGGTGCCGACGACCCCGGGCCCATGGCCTGTCCCGCACCCGGCGCCGGCGGGGCCGCGCCCCGCCGCCCCGCCCGGCCCGCCGGTCCGG
>NZ_JBAKHO010000114.1:0-3469 GCF_036902735.1 Micromonospora lacuserhaii
GTCGCCGCCCGGCTGCGCGCCCGGGCCTGGCCGGCCGCCCGGCCGGCGCCGATCCGGCCGCTCGCCCAGGCCGCCGCGCTCGACGCGCTCGACGCGGACAGCCGGATCGCGCCCCGTGCCGGGCTGCGCTGGCAGCTCACCTCCGCCGACTCCGACGGGGTGGCGCTGCGGCTGTTCGACCGGACGATCACCCTGCCCGGCCAGTGCGAGCCGGCGCTGCGCGCGCTGCTCACCGGCGCTGCCACCCGGGTGGGCGACCTGCCCGGCCTCGACGACGACGCCGACCGGCTGGTGCTGGCCCGCCGACTGCTCCGCGAGTCCGTCGCCGTCCCGGCCTGACCGACGCCACCGCCCGCCCCGCTCCCGGGGTGGGCGGCGCCGTTCGTCGGCGGGTGTGCGGTCAGCGGGTCGCGACCAGCAGCGCCACCGTCGTCACCAGGCCGGCGATCAGCACGATCGCCATCGGCCGGGGACCGAGCAGCGCGTGTCGCCGGTCCGCCAGCCGCTTCGCCGGCGCCAAACCGGCCACCGGGCCGAGCAGCGTCACCACCAGAGCCAGCACCGGCATGCCGACGGCCAGGTCGCCGCCGTAGCGGTGGCCGACCGCCCGGGCGCCGGCCCCCAGGGCGTACGCCACCACCGCGCCGGCCACCCCGCAGAGCACCAGCAACGGGTTCACCGCGCCCGGCAGCTCCCCGCGCTGGCCCGTCCGGTCCAGCAGTTCCCGCACCCCGCGCAGCAGCGGCACCGGATCGACGGCGGTGTCCCGGGCCGGCCCGGGCGGGTCGCCGAGCCGCCGGGCGCCCAGCCGGGCGCGCAACTCGCCCCAGAGGTGACCCACCTCGGCGTCGACCCGTTCCAGCAGCGAGCGGGCGGCCGTCACCTCCTCCTCGGCGCGGCGCAGCTCGTCGTCCGCGTCGGCAACCGCCCGCTCGGCGGCGGCGCACTGCTGGTCGTGCCAGGCCTGCGCCTCGGCCCGCTGGGCGTGCACCCGGCCGGTCAGCTCGGCGAGCCGGCGGACGTGGGCGGCGTACGTGTCACTGGCGACCGGTTCGTTCATCGGGAGGGACCATAAGGGATGATCACCTGTCCGGTGCGGTGCACCGCCCGGTCGAAGAAGAGGCCCCGCCACGGCCGGGGATACCAGTCCGGGCCGCCGCTGCCCGGGTAGAGCGCCGAGCCCAGCTCCCCGCCCTGCACGTCGAGCGCCACCCAGGCGCCGATCTGGTCGGTCCGCGACGCCGGGCCGCCCAGGTCGACCCGCATCCGGGCCACCCCCCGCCACCAGGCCAGCACGTGGGTACGTCGTTCCGGCCCGTCGTGCAGGATCCGGCGCAACCGGTCCAGCCCGGTACGCCCGGTCGGGCCCGTCGACAGCGCCCCGGTGGCCGCGTCGACGGCGAAGAGCAGCAGGTAGTGCGGGACGGTCGGGGTGCCCGGACGGCCCAGCGCCTCGGCCGTCTCGGCCATCAGCTCAGGCACAGTCTCCTCGTCGTACCAGGCGGCGTCGTCGGCCAGGTCCTCGTAGAGGGCGCGGGCGGCCGGATCGGCGTCCGGGTCCAGGCAGGCGATGGAGAACCGGGCGGTGCCGGGGCGGTGCTGCCGGGCGAGGGACCGGGCGGCCGCGTCGAGCACCGCGCAGGCCTCGTCCACCCGGGTGCCGAGGACGGCCAGGTTGCGGCCCGGCGCCCGGGGCAGCCGCAGCGCCGCCGACCGGGACTGGACGTCGATGATCTCGCCGAGCAGGGCGACCGGCCCGCGCGCCGGGGCGTCACCGGCGGGGGCGGTGAGCGCCCGGTAGTCCGGGGCGTCGACCAGCCGGGGGACGGCGTCGCCGTCGAAGAGCCGGGCCGGCGCGGCGTCGGCCGGGCGCATCCGCCACAGCCGGTGCTGCAGCTCGCTCCAGGTCTCCCAGTCGCCGGCCGACGGGATCCGGGCCACCTGGTTCCCCTCGGTCATCCCGGACTCGGCGTTGACCACCGCGTGGTACTTGGGCAGGGCCTGCGCGGCGTCGTTGCGCTCGGCGAGGATGCGCAGCGCCTTGGGCAGCGCGATGCGCAGGGTGAACTGGGCGACCAGTGCGGGCCGTCCCCACAGCGCCTCGATGCCGCGCACGTCCTGTGAGGCGAGCACCAGGTGGATGCCCTGGGAGCGGCCCCGCCGGGCCAGGTCCTCCAGCAGGTCGGCGGCCTCCCGGGCGACCACGTCCCGGCCGGCCAGCAGCGCCTGGAACTCGTCGACCACCGCGACGATCCGGGGCCAGTGCCCGGTCGGGTCGACCGCCCGCAGCTCGGCGAGCTTGGTGACCTCGAACTTCTTCGCGGCGTCGGCGCGTCGGCGCAGCTCCTCGGCGAGGAAGCGCAGCAGCGCCAGACCGAACTCCCGGTCGGTGTTGACGTTGATGCCGACCAGCCGCATGTGCGGCAGCCAGCTCGGGTCGCGCCGGCCCTGGGCGAACCGGGCGAAGGACACCCCCTCCTTGAAGTCGAGCAGGTAGAACTCCAGCTCGGCGGGGGAGTAGCGGGCGGCCAGCGCGCCGATCCAGGCGAAGATCAGGTTCGTCTTGCCGGTCCCGGAGGGGCCGCCGATCAGCGCGTGCGGCGGGTAGTCGCCGAGGGTGAGCAGCACCGGCCGGCCGTGCGGGCCCTCGCCGATCGGCGCGGTCAACCCGTGCGCCGAGTCCTCCTTCCACATCTGCTCCGGCGGGGGGAGCAGGTCGGTGAAGGGGGTCGGCGGCGGGCCGGCGTTCACCCGGGAGGCGATCTCCCGGCAGGTCTCGGTGACCAGCGCGCCCGGTGGCGGCGGGTCGAGGCGTACCGGCAGGCCGGCGGGGGCGCCGACGCGGGCGTCGCCAGGTGCGGCGACGATCCGGGTGACCGTCGGGCCGTCGGGCAGCGGGATGCCCCGGACCACCAGGTGCACCCCGCAGGCGGCGCCGGTGCGGACCACCCGGTCCAGTTGCCCGCGCTCGTGCCGGGACAGCTCGTCACCGCCGAGCAGCACCGCCACCCGCCACGGCTCGGGCCGCCGGCCGGTCGCCGCGGCCAGTTCGCGCAGCGAGCCGTACTCGCCGGCCAGCACGGTCTCGTTGATCCGGCGGATCTGCTCCACCAGGTCGTCCAGGAGCCGGCCCAGCCCGCCCGGGCCGACGAAGGTGAGCAGCCCGGCGGTGCCGAGCGGGGCGAACCCGGCCAGCCCGCCGCCGAGGTGCTCCGGGTCGTAGCCGTACAGCCGGACCGCGCCCGGGTCGGCCCGGCCGACGCCGCGCAGCAGCAGCCCCGCCACCACCGCGTCGCCGCCGTGCCGGTCCTCGCCGCTGAGGTGCACGTGTCCCGCGTCGAGCAGCGGCACCAGCGCCGGCACCGGCTCCGCCCCGGCGATGCGCAGGGTGCCGACCCGCACCGGGCCGACCGGCTCGCCGCGCCCGGCCGGCGCGGCCCGCCAGGCCGCCCAGCAGGCCGTGGCCAAG
>NZ_JBAKHO010000115.1:0-3298 GCF_036902735.1 Micromonospora lacuserhaii
GAACAACGGCATGCGCCGTCACCGGCCCCCACCACAACCCACTAACCCGTCACAAGACCCATAAATATGACGGAGAGGCATATCGCTCTCCGCGGAAAGTCATCCTGTGGTGATGACGGAGAGTCGCCTGGCCGCCCGGATCGCCGGCACGTTGCGCCTTGAGCGGGAGACCCGGGGGCTGACCCAGCAGGCGCTGGCCACCCTGGCGGGGATGAGCCAGGGCGGCGTGGCCCGGATCGAACGCGGCGACCGGATGCCGAGCATCCCGCTGGTCGAACGGGTCTTCGCGGCCCTCGGCCTGCAACTCGCCGTCACGGTCGAGCCGCTCGACACCCACCTGGACGCCCGGATGGACGAGCTGGCCGCCCGGCCGCTCGCCGAACGGATCGACGAACTCGGGCTGGACCGGGTGCTCGACCGGCTCGGCGACCTGCCGCACGTGCTCGCCGGCGGGACCGCCGCCGTGTTGCAGGGCGCGCCGGTGCCGGCGGACGGGGTGGAGATCGCGGTCCGGTGGTCCGACTCGGCCCGCTTCACCGCCTGGCTGGACGCCGCCTACGGCCAACGCTGGAACGCCCGGTGGGGTGAGTTCGGCGGCCTGCGCCTCGAACCGGAGGAACCCGGGGAGCACCGCTGGCAGACCCGGTACGGCGAGGTCCGCGCGCAGCTGTGCGACGAGCTGCCCGAGGCGATCGAGGTGCGGCACGACGGGCGGAGCTACCGGGTGGTGCCGCTGGTCGCGGTGGAGCTGACCGACCCGCGCGCCGCCGACCTGCTGCGCCGGCACCGCCAGCGGCAGGCCAGCGACGCCGGCACCCGGTCCGCCGGCTCATCCCGCTGAGCGGCGGGCCAGCCGGCTGAGCGGCGGGCCAGCCGGCTGAGCGGCGGGCCAGCCGGCTGAGCGGCGGGTCAGCCGGCTGAGCGCTCCCAGTCGACGGTGGGCAGGCCGGCGTCGGCGAGCGCCTTGTTGGCCGCGCTGAACGGCCGGCTGCCGAGGAAGCCGCGCGGGTTCATCGGGCTGGGGTGCCCCGCCTCCAGCACCACGTGCCGGGGGTTGGTGACCAGGGCCGCCTTCTTGCGGGCGTACCCGCCCCAGAGCAGGAAGACCACCCGCTGCTCGGACGCGTCGAGGGCGCGGATGGTGGCATCGGTGAACTCCTCCCAACCCCGGTTGGCGTGCGAGCCGGGGGTGGCCTGCCGAACGGTGAGCACCGAGTTGAGCAGCAGCACCCCCTGGGCCGCCCAGCCGTCGAGGTTGCCGCTGCGCGGCTTCGGTACGCCCAGGTCCTCGCCCAGCTCCTTGAAGACGTTGCGCAGCGACGGCGGCACCGTCACCCCCTCGCGAACGCTGAAGCTCAACCCGTGCGCCTGCCCCACCCGGTGGTACGGGTCCTGCCCCAGGATCAGCACCCGGCACTGCTCCGGCCCGCACAGCCGGTAGGCGGAGAAGAGATCCTCCACCGGCGGGAAGATCGTCTGGGTGGCGTACTCCCCGGCGACGAACTCGGCCAGCGCCGCGGTGCGGGCCGGGTCGAGGTGCGGGGTCAGCGCGGCACGCCAGGCCTCCGGCAGCAGCGCCAGCAGGTCGAGGGCGGGGGCGTCGTCGGGCATCGGCAACCTTTCGCAGTCGGTCCCGGCACTGTAGGCAGCGGGTACGACAGCGCTCAGCGCAGGGCTTCCAGGCGCTGCGCCCAGTCGCCGCCGACCGGTTCCAACGTGACCACCCGGGTGTCGTCGTCGCGCCGGTCGATCCGCACCCCCAGGTGCGCGTCGACCAGCTGCTCCACCAGCCCCTCGCCCCACTCGACCACGGTCACCGAGTCGTCCACCGAGGCGTCGAGGTCGAGGTCGTCGATCTCGGCGCGCGGGTCACCCGCGTCCCCCAGCCGGTACGCGTCGGCGTGCACCAGTGCCACCGAGCCGCCCCGGGCCGGGTCCGGCCGGTGCACCCGGGCGATCACGAAGGTCGGCGAGGTGATGTCGCCGAGCACCCCCAGCCCGGCGCCGACGCCCTGGGTGAGCGCGGTCTTGCCGGCGCCCAGCGGGCCGGTGAGCAGCAGCAGGTCGCCGGCGCGCAGCACCCCGGCCAGCCGCCGCCCGAACGCGTGCGTGTCCGCCACCGTCGGCAGGGAGACGGTCACGCTCACAGCGCCTCCAGGAACTGCTCCAGCGCGGCGTTGACCTCGTCGGCGTGCTCCAGCATCACCACGTGCCCACTGTCATTGATCTTGAGGTAGTCGGCGTGCGGCAACCGACGCACGATCTCCTCCGAGTGGTTCACCGGGGTGATCATGTCCTTGTCGCCGACCACCACCAGCACCGGCGTGCCGCTCAGCGCGGCCAGCGCCGGGAAGCGGGAGTGGGTGGCGAGGGTACGCAGGTAGCGGGTGACCGTGTCGGCGGAGGTGCGGGAGTTCATCTGCTCCACGTAGGACACCAGCGCCGGGCTGGGCTTCGGGGTGCCGAAGCCGTACTTGCGGGTGAGCAGCCAGGCCACGTTGGACGTCGACCGGCGGGCCTTGTCGATCACCGTGCCGCCGTACCGGGTGGCGTTGCTCATCATGTAGAGCACCGGCGCGCCGACCCGCCCGAGCATCGCCGGGGCGACCAGCTTCGTCTCGGCGAGCAGACCGCCCGAGGTGGCCATCAGCACGGTGCCGACCACCCGGTCGCCGAACATCTCCGGGTAGAGCTCGGCGAAGGCCATGATGGTCATCCCGCCCATCGAGTGGCCGACCAGCACCAGCGGCCCCTCCGGGGCGGTCCGGTCGATGACCCGGCGCAGGGTACGGCCCAGCGCGGCCAGGTCGTAGTCGCCGGTCTCCAACCGCCCCGACCGGCCGTGCCCCGGCTGGTCGTACGCGACGACCCGGTAGTCGCCGCGCTCGGCGAGCATCTTGCGCTGGAAGTGGAAGGTCCCCATGTCCAGGCAGAAGCCGTGCACGAGCACCACGGTCGGGTGCCCCGCCACCGGCCGGGTCGGCTCCACCACCTCGACGTGGATGTCGGTGCCGTCCGGCATCTCCAGCCGGAACGACTCGTCGTACCGCTGCGCGCCGAAGACCTCGTCCGCGTACCGGTCGGCGGGGTCGCTCTTGAGCCTGCGGACCAGGACGCGCTCGCTCACCACGCCCGCGGCGAGCCCCGCGGCGGCTACGCCGACCGCGGCCCCGACCAGGCCGGCGGCCCGGCCCACCGCGGTCCGCGGCCGGGGAATCCGGAACCGGGGCGACGGGCTCACGGTGCCACCTCGGTTCGCGACTGCGGGGCTCGCAACCCCGGCTCACTCCTCGCGCTC
>NZ_JBAKHO010000116.1:0-3257 GCF_036902735.1 Micromonospora lacuserhaii
TTCGTCGATCCAGTGGAGTGCGGCTCTCGCCGACGGCTCGAGAAGCCGCACCGCGGTGGCGTCTCCGGTCCACCGCTCGTACTCGTCGAGCAGGATCACGTAGAGCGGAGTGGAGTCGGCGCTGCCGAAGTACGGCGAATGCGGCTGCTCCTCGAATCCGGTCGTCTCCCCGTACCGCAGTTCGTGGAGGATCTTCCCCGGTTCCTCCTCGCGGAAGTCGTCGAGGACGACGCCCTGCGTCAGCGCCAGCAGGCGCAGCGTCGTGGCCGCGAGGTCCGGTGTGAAGGGCAGTGTCTGCAGGCTGGTGAGGATGCTGTCCCGACCGAAGATCGCCATGAACCACGGCAGCCCGGCGGCGGGCAGGGCATGCCCGCCGCCGGTCAACGGCATGAAACGCAGCGCGGCGAGATCAGCCAGGCTGCGCCGATAGGTCATCGCCAGCGTGGGAGAGTCGCAGGTCAGGCGGGGTGCCTCCGCGAGCCACCGGTCGAGGTCCTGCCGCATCTGCTTCCCGGCCCGGCCCGGTTTGCCCTGCAGGCTTTCCTGAAGATCACGTCCGTTCGCGCCCAGCGCGCGCACACGCACCTCGGTGACCCACTGGCCGTGCGGTTCGAGCCGGACGTCGTACGTCAGTCCCTGCTCGTCGACCCGGGCCGGCGCGGTGGAGGAGATTAGGGTCTCCCGGCAGAACATCTCCCGCTTATAGCCGAGACGCAGGCACCCGTCCTCGATCCGGGTGTAATATTCGCCTCTCTTGTCGCGCACATCCTTGATCTCGAAAAGGTCGGCGAAGTCGCTCCCGACGTCGATCCGGATCCGCAGGTCGATCGTTTCGCGTTCGTGGTTGATCACCGTCAACCGTTCGGTGAAGCTTCCGCCGATCGAGCGCTCCCGAATGGCTGCCACTCTGGTGTCGACCAGCGGAGTCGGGACCGTCGCCACGACGAAGAAGCGGGCCTCGAAATACTCGACTTCCTCGGCGGTGAGCGCGCTGACCCGCTCGCCGTTGATGGACAGCGTCCACTTCGACAGGAATCGGGTGTCGAACGAGAAGAGACCGGTCGGAATGGTCGGAGACGCGTCGATGTCGCCAGTCTCGTCACTGACCACGAACGTGTTGCCGTCCAGCAGGCGGATGAGTTCGTCGCTCATGACGGCCGTTTCCGCTCGCGGGCGAACTCCCTCGGGTGGTGCGCGCCGGGCGGCCCCGGCATGATCCGCTGGAGGAGGCGGGCCAGCCGCACGTCGCCCTCCGTCCTGAGTTCGTTACGCACCCAGGCCGCGTAGATGTGCGACCTGCCACTGACGATCCGGTCGAAGACCGCCCTGCTGCCGTGGACGAGGCAGTCGGCCTCGCGCTCCTCATCCCGCGAGACGCGGACATCGCCGCGTTCGATCACCAGGAACCAGCGGTCGACCTCGTGGTCGTGTGCGAGGTCGAACCGTAGGGTTCCGGTGGCCTCCTTCAGAAGGGGCTCGTGGCCGCGACGGCCGAGTGCTTCGAAGAAGCTCGCGGTGGGATTCGACATGAGCCTCCCCTCGATCAGTTCCGACCTACTCACCATGGCCGGGGGCGGGGCGCGGCCGCATCACCCGAATCGGGTGAAGTTCGGGCACCCCGCCGCAACCGCCCTCCCATCTCATCCTTTCCGGGTGATGCCACGGCACCACCATCCGAGCAACGCTGCCTCCTGGACGGCGGGATCACTTCGGGGGTGGTGCGATGTCGGAGACGACCAGAGATTTCTTTGACGCGCTCGAACGCCACGGCCACGAACGCGTGCTGAAGAAGACGAACGGCACCATACGATTCGACCTCGAGCACGACCACGAGGTCGACCACTGGTTCGTGGAGATCCGCGGGGGCGTCATCCGGGTGTCACAGCAGAACAGTGACGCCGATGCGGTCATCCGCTCCGACAGCGCCTTTTTCGAGCGCATGGTGCGGGGCGAGGCAAAGGCGCTCCCGGCGTGGCTGCGGAACGAGATCACCAGCGAGGGCAAGTTTCGGTTCATCGTCCTGCTGGAGCGGCTCTTCGCACCGCCGCCCGGCGCGCGACACCCGCGGGTGGCTGTTGGTCACCGTGGGGGCAGAGATGAAGAGTGACCTCGTCAGGATCCTCGACGGCAACATCTTCGTGTTGAGCGATGGCAGTGGCGACATTGAAGCGAAGCCCTCTGTCCCATGCGGATTCTTCTCGTTCGACACCCGGTTCCTGTCGCTGTGGCGGCTGACCGTCAACGGTGAACGGGTGAGCGCGTTGGCCATGGACGACCCGTCGTACTTCGAGGTGCGGTTCTTCCTGGTGCCGGGCGCTCCGACGCACTACGTGGACGCCAAGGTGTCGGTGATCCGCGAACGGTCGGTGGCCGGCAGCTTCGAGGAGCGGTTGACCGTGCTCAACCACTCCGGGGAAGCGGCCGAGTTCACCATCCGCATGGACGCGGACTGTGACTTCATCCCGCTGATCGTGGTCGGACAGGAACACCCGCGAGCTGGCGGGCTGTACCAGCGCGTCGAAAACGGGTGCCTGCACCTCGGCTATGAGCGGGAGAAGTTCCGGCGGGAGACCGTGATCTCGACGACGGAGCCCGCGCAGGTCGACGAGCAGGGGCTTACGTACCACATCCGGATCGGACCCCACGGGAAGTGGACCACCACGCTGCATGTCCGAGGGTTGGTGCTGCGTCCGGACGGTGAGGACGTTCGAGAGCATGTTCATCCCGGCCGCCAACGGCGCGACAGGTCCCGGCTCCAGCGGGACCTCCAGCAATGGCTCGGCAAGGGTCCGCAGCTGACCTGCGACTGGGAGCCACTGGAGCGGACCTACCGGCGTAGTTACGTCGATCTCGCCGCCCTGCGGTATTCGCCACTGACGCTACCGGCCGAGGCGATGCCCGCAGCGGGCCTGCCGTGGAACGCGACCCTCACCGGCCGTGACCCCATTCTCACCAGCCTGCAGGTGTTGCCGTTCGCACCGGAACTTACGGTGGCGACGCTGCGCATGCTGGCAATCGACCAGGGTGCGGTGCTGGACGACTTCCGGGACGAGGAGCCCGGCAAGATCCTGCGCGAGTTCCGCTACGGCGAGCTGGTCGCGTTTGAGGAACGCCCGCAGTCGCCGTACTACGGTGCCGCCGACGTGACCCCGCTCTTCGTGGTGCTGCTCGACGAGTACGAGCGGTGGACCGGGGACGTCGCCGTGGTGCGTGAGCTCGAGGACGAGGCCCGGGCGGCCCTGCGCTGGATCGACGAG
>NZ_JBAKHO010000117.1:0-3093 GCF_036902735.1 Micromonospora lacuserhaii
TGCACCAGATGCCGCGACACCAGGCGGCCCAACATCCCACCCGCACCCGTCACCAGGACGGTGGCCTCCGGGCCGATCCGGGGCACCTCGGACCCCCCGGTGTCGGGTACCCGGACCAGCCGGGCGACGTACGTGGTGCCGGCGCGGACGAGCACCTGCGGCTCGTCGGCGGCGAGCAGGGCGGCGGGGTCCGGCGCGGCGGTGTCGACGTCGGCGAGGACGATGCGCCCGGGGTGTTCGGCCTGGGCCGAGCGGACCAGGCCCCAGACCGCGGCGCCGGCCAGGTCGGTCACGTCCTCACCCGGCAACGCCACCGCGCCCCGGGTGACCACCAGCAACCGTCCGTCCTGCTCACCGGCGAGCCACGACTGGAGGGCCAGCAGGACGTCCCCGGTCACCCGGTGCACCGCCGCCGCGTCCGTGCCCGACTCCACGTCGAGCACCACCACGTCGTCGGCGGCGGGCCGGTCGTCGGCCCGGACGGTGCCGGCGGTCCAGTCGATCCGGTACAGCGGGTCCCGGGAGGCGGGGGCGGCGAGCTGCTCCTCGGCGACGGGACGGGACACCAGCGAGCCCACCGACAGCACCGGCCGGCCCGCCGGATCCGCTGCCAGCACGGAGACGGCGTCCGCACCGGCCGGCGCGAAGCGCACCCGCAGCACCGACGCGCCCGCCGCCGCCAGCGACACACCCGACCAGGAGAACGGCAGCACCGCCCGATCCCCACGACCGCCCTCGGCCGCCACGACCAACCCGTGCATCGCCGCGTCCAGCAGCGCCGGATGGACCCCGAAATCGTCGACCACGACGGCATCACCCAACGCCACCTCGACGAACGTCTCGTCGCCGCGCCGCCACACCCCCCGCAACCCCTGGAACACCGGCCCGTAGCCGTACCCCAGACCCGCCAACATCTCGTACGCGCCCACCATCGGCACCGCCTCCGCGCCCGCCGGTGGCCAGACCGCCAGCGGGGTCACGTCGGGGACGGGGGTGTCGTCGGTGAGGGTGCCCTCGGCGTGCGTGGTCCAAGGCGCCCCCGGGTCGTGCTCGCCATGGGATCGGATGCTCACCGGCCGGGCACCCGTGTCGTCGGCCGCGCCGACGACGACCTGGACGGCGACGCCGCCCTCCTCGGGCAGGATCAGCGGCGCCTGGAGGATGAGCTCCTCGACGCTGTCGCAGCCGACCTCTTCACCGGCCCGCAGGGCGAGTTCGACCAGCCCGGTCCCGGGCAGCAGGATCGTGCCGTGCACGGCGTGGTCGGCCAGCCACGGCTGCGCGTTCAGCGACAGCCGGCCGGTGAGCAGCACCCCGTCGGAGTCCGGCAGCGGCACCACCGCGGTCAGCAGCGGATGCTCGCTGGCTCCCAGGCCGAGGGCGGCGGCGTCGGTCCCCGTTGCCGCCGAGTGGATCCAGTACCGCTCGCGCTGGAACGGGTAGGTGGGCAGGTCGATCCGCCGTCCGCCGGGGCACCAGGCGGTCGGATCGACGGGCGCGCCGGCGGTCCAGAGCCGGCCCACGGCGGCGGCCAGGGTGGTCACCTCGTCGCGGTCGCGGCGCTGGGTGGCGACGGTGACCGTCTGCGGCCCGGTGACACTCGCCTCGCCGAGTCCGCTCAGCACCGCGTCGGGTCCGACCTCGACGAACCGGGCGACTCCGGCGGCTTCGAGGGTGGTGAGCGCGTCGGCGAACCGGACGGCGTGCCGGACGTGCCGCACCCAGTACTCCGGATCGGTCAACTCGCCCGCCTCCGCTAGCCGACCGGTCAACGTGGACACCACCGGGACGGTCGGCGCGGCGTAGGCCAGAGACTCCGCGACCGAACGGAAGCCCGCCAGCATCGGTTCCATCAGCGGCGAGTGGAACGCGTGCGACACCCGCAGCCGGGTCGTCTTCCGCTCACCCAACCCCGCGACGACCGCCTCGACGGCCGCCTCCACACCGGAGACCACCACCGACGTCGGACCGTTCACCGCGGCGATGTCCACACCGTCGACCAGCAGCGGACGCACCTCGTCCTCAGTCGCCTGCACGGCGACCATCACGCCACCGGCCGGCAACGCCTGCATCAGACTGCCGCGCGCGGCCACCAGCTTGCACGCGTCGTCCAGGGAGAACACCCCCGCCACGTGCGCGGCGGCCAGCTCACCGATCGAATGACCCGCCACGAAGTCCGGCCGGATCCCCCACGACTCGAGCAGCCGGAACAACGCCACCTCGAACGCGAACAACGCCGGCTGCGCATTCCCCGTCGCGCTCAACGCCGAGACGTCATCACCCCACAGCACATCCCGCAACTCCGGCTCGAAACCCGCCAGCGCCGCGTCGAACGCCGCCGCGAACACCGGATACGCCTCGTACAACGCACGACCCATCCCGAGGCGCTGCGCGCCCTGACCGGTGAAGAGCAACGCGGTCGCACCCGCGACGGGGGTGACGGGCAGTACGCCCTCGCCCAGCCGGCGCAGCAGTTCTTCCCGGTCCGCGCCCACCACCACCGCCCGGTACTCGAAGGCGCTGCGACCGGCCAGCGTCGCGCCGACGTCCGCCGCCGACCAGTCCTCGTGTTCCCGCACGGTGCGGAGCAGCCGGCCGGCCTGGTCGATCACCGCGTCCGGCGTCCGCGCCGAGAGCAGCCACGGCACCACGGGCGCCGCCGGGATGGGCGGCACGTCCGCGACGGGGGGCTGTTCCAGGATGACGTGGGCGTTGGTGCCGCTGATGCCGAAGGACGACACGGCGGCGCGTCGGGGCCGGCCGGTCTGCGGCCACGGCTGGGCCTCGGTGAGCAGTTCGACCGCGCCGGCCGTCCAGTCGACCTGCGGCGACGGCTCGTCGACGTGCAGCGTCCGGGGCAGGGTGCCGTGCCGCATCGCCTCGACCATCTTGATCACGCCCGCGACGCCGGCGGCGGCCTGGGTGTGGCCCATGTTCGACTTGATCGAGCCGAGCCAGAGCGGCTGGTCGGCCGGCCGGTCCTGCCCGTACGTGGCGATCAGCGCCTGCGCCTCGATCGGGTCGCCGAGGGTGGTGCCGGTGCCGTGCGCCTCCACCGCGTCCACCTGCTCGGCGGAGAGCTGCGCGTTGGCC
>NZ_JBAKHO010000118.1:0-2157 GCF_036902735.1 Micromonospora lacuserhaii
TGTCGGCTCCGCCTGAAAACTGACCACGTGGTTCCGGCTGAATCGGGACCACCTCCTGAAGCATCGGGAGGTGCTGAGCGTGGAGGACTGGGCGGAGATCCGGCGGCTGCGGCGGTCGGAGGGGATGGCGATCCAGGCCATCGCACGGCGGTTGAGGATGTCTCGTAACACCGTGAAGAAGGCGCTGGCCAGTGATGAGCCGCCGCGGTATCGGCGAGCGGCGAAGGGTTCGATCGTGGACGCGATGGAGCCGCAGATCAGGGCGTTGTTGGCGGAGTTCCCGGACATGCCCACGACGGTGATCATGGAACGGGTCGGGTGGACCCGTGGGAAGACGGTGTTCTGCGATCGGGTGCAACAGCTGCGGCCGTTGTTCCGCCGCCCCGACCCGGCCCAGCGCACGGAGTATCTGCCGGGTGAGCTGGCGCAATGTGATCTGTGGTTCCCGCCGGCGGACGTGCCGTTGGGTTTCGGTCAGACCGGCCGGCCGCCGGTGCTGGTGATGGTGTCGGGGTATTCGCGGTGGCTGTCGGCGGTGATGATCCCGTCCCGCCAGTCACCCGATCTGCTGGCCGGGCACTGGACGCTGATCTCCGGATGGGATCGGGTGCCCAAGGCGTTGGTGTGGGACAACGAGTCCGCGGTCGGGCAGTGGCGGGCCGGACGGCCGCAGTTGACCGAGGCGATGAATGCCTTCCGCGGCACTCTCGGCATCCGGGTGATCCAGTGTCGGCCGGCGGACCCGGAGGCCAAGGGCCTGGTCGAGAGGGCCAACGGCTATCTCGAGACATCGTTCCTGCCCGGGCGCCGTTTCGTCTCACCGCAGGACTTCAACGTCCAACTGGCGGAATGGCTGATACGGGCGAACAACCGCCAACACCGGGTGCTGGGCTGCCGCCCGGTGGACCGGTGGGACGCCGACCGGGCCGCGATGCTGTCGCTGCCGCCGGTCGCGCCGGTGGTCGGCTGGCGACAGGCCACGCGGTTGCCTCGGGACCACTACGTGCGTCTGGACGGCAACGACTACTCGGTGCACCCGACGGCGGTGGGCCGACGAGTCGACATCGTCGCTGACGCCGATCGGGTGCAGGCGTTCTGCGACAGCCGCCAGGTCGCCCGACACGACCGCTGCTGGGCGAAGCATCAGAGCATCACCGACCCGGCTCACCGTCAGGCCGCCGCCGACCTGCGCATGGCTGCCCGGCAGGCGCCGACGCCGGCAGTCACGAGTGAGGTCGAGCACCGGCGGCTCAGCGACTACGACCGGATGTTCGGCCTGGACGAGGTGGCCGCCTGATGGCCGGCAAGACCAACAACCGCAACGTCTCCTCGGAGATCGCCTTCCTCACCCGCGCACTGAAAGCACCCTCTCTCGCCGCGTCGGTGGAACGCTTGGCGGAGCGGGCCAGGACCGAGTCGTGGACGCATGAGGAGTTCCTCGCCGCCTGCCTGCAACGCGAAGTGGCTGCCCGGGAGGCCCACGGCGGTGAAGGCCGCATCCGGGCGGCGAGGTTCCCCGCCCGCAAGAGCCTGGAGGAGTTCGACTTCGACCACCAACGCTCCCTCAAACGGGAGACCATCGCCCACCTCGGCACCCTCGACTTCGTGGCGTCGAAGGAGAACGTGGTGTTCCTCGGCCCGCCCGGCACCGGCAAAACCCATCTGTCCATCGGCCTGGGCATCCGGGCCTGCCAAGCCGGACACCGGGTCGCGTTCGCCACCGCCGCTCAATGGGTCTCCCGCCTCGCCGACGCCCACCACGCCGGCCGTCTGCAAGACGAACTGGTCAAGCTCGGCCGGATCCCGCTACTGATCGTCGACGAGGTCGGCTACATCCCCTTCGAAGCCGAAGCCGCGAACCTGTTCTTCCAACTGGTCTCCAACCGCTACGAACGAGCGTCGCTGATCGTCACCAGCAACAAGCCCTTCGGCCGCTGGGGCGAAGTCTTCGGCGACGACGTCGTCGCCGCAGCCATGATCGACCGACTCGTTCACCACGCCGAGGTCATCTCGATGAAGGGCGACAGCTACCGACTCAAGGACCGCGACCTCGGCCGCGTCCCCGCAGCCACCAAAACCAACGACTAAAGATCAACAAGACCGGGGTGGTCAAAGTTCAGCCGGAACACGATGGTCAGGATTCAGGCGGCGTTGACA
>NZ_JBAKHO010000119.1:0-2070 GCF_036902735.1 Micromonospora lacuserhaii
CCGCCCGGACCGCCCGGCGGCCCGGCGGCCCGTCCGCAAGCCGCGCCGGCCGCCGAAGCTGGCCGAGCCGCGCCGGCGGCTGCGGCTGGGCACCATGCTGGTCCTGACGCTCTTCGCCACGATCGGCATCCGGCTGGTCTTCCTCCAGGCCGTGGACACCCCGGCGTACGCGGGCGGCGGCGTCAGCGACCGGCTGACCCGGATCGACCTGCCCGCCCCGCGCGGGGCGATCCTGGACCGCACCGGCGCCCCGCTCGCACAGAGCGTCGAGGCGCGGTACGTCTTCGCCGACCCCACCGAGGTCAAGGGCCGCCTGGCCACGGCGAAGCTGCTCTCCCCGTTGCTCGGCATCCCGGTCTCCGACCTGGCCGAGAAGATGCAGCGGCGTCCCCTGCCCGGCGGGACCGGTGAATCGAAGTTCCAGTACCTCGCCCGGGGCGTCGACATCCCGAAGGCCAAGCAGATCGAAGAGCTGAACCTCGCCGGCATCGGCACCCACCGCGACGAGCGGCGCGAGGTGCCCGGCGGTGACCTCGCGGCCAACCTGGTCGGCTTCGTCAGCCAGGACATGGACGGCCTGGAGGGGCTGGAGGCCCGCTACGACGACCTGCTCCAGGGGCAGGACGGCCGGCGGGTCTACGAGGCCGGCCAGGGCGACCTGGACGCGCCCATCCCCGGCGGCTACAGCCAGACCACCCCGGCGAAGCCGGGCAGCTCGCTGGTGCTCACCATCGACCGGGACCTCCAGTTCCAGGCGCAGCAGGTGCTCAGCCGGCAGATGGCGCAGACCAAGGGCAGCGTCGGCGCGCTGGTGGCGCTCGACGTGCGGACCGGCGACGTGCTCGCCCAGGCCAGCTACCCCACCTACGACGCGGCCGCCCCGGAGGAGGTCCGCTCGCCGACCGACCGGGAGGACGCGGCCACCAGCTTCGTGGTCGACCCGGGCTCGATCCACAAGGCGATCACCTACGGCGCGGCTCTGCAGGAGGGGGTGATCACGCCCAACACCGTCCTGCCGATCGCGAACACGATCACCAAGGGCGACGTCACCTTCGCCGACACCCACCCCGCCAACGGCCAGCCGATGAGCATCCCGGGGATGCTGGCGTTCTCGTCGAACGTCGGCACGATCGAGATCGCCGACAAGCTCGGTCGGGACCGGTTGATCGACTACCAGAAGCGGTTCGGGCTGGGCCAGCCCACCGGCGAGGGGATGCCGGGGGAGGCGTCCGGACGGTTGCTCCCCGCCGCGGAGTGGAGCGAGTCGTCGGAGGGGTCGGTGCCGATCGGGCACAGCGTCGACGCCACCCCGCTGCAGATGGCCGCCGCCTACGCCACCATCGCCAACAACGGCACCTACGTGCAGCCGCACCTGATCAAGGAGGTGGTCGGGGCGGACGGCAAGCACACCCCGGCCGCCGCCCCGACCACCCGCTCGGTGCTCAGCCCGCAGAACGCCGCGTCGCTGCGCACCATGCTGGAGGCGGTCACCACGGTCGACGGTCCCGAGGGACGGGCCACCGGCCTGGCGGCGGCGGTGCCCGGCTACCGGGTGGCCGGCAAGACCGGCACCGGGCTGCGCTACGTCGACGGCAAGCAGCAGCCCGGCGAGGTCGGCTCGTTCATCGGGATGGCCCCGGCCGAGAACCCCCGCTACGTGGTGGCCGTCTTCGTCTGGAGCCCCGGCGGTGAGGGCGGCGCGGTCGCCGCCCCGGCGTTCCGCGAGATGATGGGCTTCACCCTGCGGCACTACCGGGTGCCGCCGTCCACCGGCAAATCCCCCAACTTCGAGGTCTTTCCGCGTTGAGCGGGGCAGGCGGGACATCATCGTTGAGTGGCGACGAACCACCGGGGCGGCTGTGCGGTCGGAACCGGCAGACCGGGTAGGGTCTGACGCCGTGCCCGGCAATCCACGTCCCCGTACCGTGCCCGGAGTCCGGCTCGGCGACCTCGCCGCCCGACTCGCCGTGTCCCCGCCGGAGGGCGCCGCCGAGGTGCCGGTGACCGGGGTGACCCGGGCGGCGGCGGCCACCGCGGCCCGCGCCGAGCGGCGCAGGTTCGCGTCGTCGA
>NZ_JBAKHO010000120.1:0-2015 GCF_036902735.1 Micromonospora lacuserhaii
CGGCGCTGGCGCGAGCGTTACATCCCCTCCCAACAGCTCTACTTCGCTACGGTCCGCCCGACCCATCACGCCAACATCATCGTGCACAACGACGAGCCCCAGCAGCCGGTGTGGGAGACCCAAACACACTGACCGCACTCAATTCGGCAGATGCGGTCGTTCAGCGACCGGTAAGCCGGCGCGCTAATCGCGGCAAGTCCGGACATGCCGTGAGCGGCCTCAGTGCGTGTTTGAGAAGGTCGGATGTGGACGGTGCGGCGGCGTGACGATGGCCGCCGGAGCCGGCAGGGTGTCCGGGTGTCGTCGCCTCGTCGTGGTTACCCGTCGGACCTGACCGATGCCCAGTGGGCGTTGATCGAAGGTTGTTGCCGGAGCCCAGCACGGACGGGCGGCGGGAGAAGCATCCTCGTCGGGAGATCGTCAACGCGATCTTGTATGTGGTCCGCTCGGGGTGTCCGTGGCGGTATCTGCCGGCGGACCTGCCGCCGTGGCAGACGGTGTACTGGTACTTCGTGCGCTGGGAAGACGCCGGTGTGACCGAGAACCTGCTGGCCACGCTGCGGGTCAAGGCTCGGGTGCAGGACGGACGGAATCCGGAGCCGTCGGCGGGGATCATCGACTCGCAGTCGGTGAAGGGCGCCGACACCGTTGGGCGGCAGACGCGTGTGGCTACGACGCGGGTAAGAAGGTCAACGGCAGGAAGCGGTTCATCATTACCGATACCGCCGGGCTGTTGGTCACCGTGGCGGTGATGGCCGCGTCGTGGCAGGACCGCGACGGCGCGAAGACCGCTCTGCTCGGCGCTTATCTGGCCACCCCGATCCGGCACGTCTTCGCCGACCAGGGCTTCGCGGGCCGTCTCGTCGACTGGACCCGTGACACCTTGAAGATCACGCTGGAGATTGTGCGGAAGCCCGCTGACCAGCGGGGCTTCGCCGTACATCCGCGCAGGTGGGTCGTGGAGCGGACCCTGGCATGGCTCACCGCCTGCCGCCGGCTGGCCCGCGACTACGAACGCCACCCTGAAATCTCCGAAGGCATCGTCAGGTGGGCCGCCATCGCCGGCATGACCCGCCGCATCACCCGCGGCCGACCAGCCCGACGGCAGGCAAAGCGCACCTTCATCTGGACCTGATCAAGTCCCTCTCAAACACGCTCTCAGTGGCCCCGTGGACCTCGAAGGACAGCACGTCCGATTGGTAGTAGCTCAGCGCGACGCAGGCGGCGGGGCCGTCGACCACCAGGCGCGCCACGGCGTCCGGGATCAGCGTGAGGAATGCGTCCTCGATGGTCCGGCACGCCGCTTCGAGGTCGAATCCGGCCGGCGGCCGCTCGTAGCGCACCTCGGACCGACGGCCCATGACCTCGACGACGCGGACCAGGCCGCGGTCGTCGTGCTCCGCCGTCAGCACCGTAGGCGCCTGGCCGTCGTGCTCGATCTCGACGCGGCTGATCCGCCCATCGGTGTATGCGTACGACTCCCGCCCCGAGCCGCCCCGCGCGACCGTGTCGGCCGAGCGCATCAACCCGTCCACGAAGCGGTACTCGTGCAGGTAGATGGGCCCGTCCGTATCGAAGTGCGCCGCCTCGACCACGTCGCCGTCGTGGGCGACGAACGTCTCGTAGTACAGGCGGCCGTGAAGAAAGCCGCTGTACTCCTCGATCACCACCGCGCGGCCCTCGGCGTCGAACCCGATGCGCAGGACATCCCGATCCACCGGCGGTCTGGCGTCCAACCGGCGGCCAGCCTTGAGTAGGTCCCGTTCGAAGTGCAATGGACGAAGATCAAGGCCCGGCCAGGTGTACCAGTCCCAGCGCCCGACGAGCGCGGTCGCCGCTCTCTTTCGGGAGTCGTACTCGCCAGCGAGCTGGGCGAATCGCGCAGCAAGATCGGACATGTCCGGGATCCTACTGGTCGCCTCGCCGGACTGGCCGCCGCGCACATCCGGATCTGGCACCCCTTTATGTCAAGACACTGCTCGGAGTGCGGGTTTAGGCTGGTTGGTGGCGGGTCC
>NZ_JBAKHO010000121.1:0-1626 GCF_036902735.1 Micromonospora lacuserhaii
AGGTCTCCGCGTACCCGGACGCCTACGCCCAGTGGGAGCAGCAGGCCGCCGACCTCGTCGCCACGCACTGGAACAGCTGACCCGCAAGCAAGCAAACGCTGGCCGGCACCCCTCACAGGGGTGCCGGCCAGCGGCATATCCGAACCTTGGACAGTTACCGTCCACAGCTAACGGCAACCGTCCAAGATCTCCCGTAGCCGGGCGGCAGCGGGTGGTCAGACCGCGCGGCGTCCCTCGAACGCGCGACCGAGGGTGATCTCGTCGGCGTACTCGAGGTCGCCGCCGACCGGCAGGCCGCTGGCCAGCCGGGTCACCGCGATCCCCATCGGCTTGACCATCAGCGCGAGGTACGTGGCAGTCGCCTCGCCCTCGGTGTTGGGATCGGTGGCGAGGATCAGCTCCCGGACCACCCCACTGCTGAGCCGGGTCATCAGCTCGCGGATGCGCAGGTTGTCCGGGCCGATCCCCTCCAGCGGATTGATCGCCCCGCCGAGCACGTGGTAGCGGCCGCGGAACTCACCGGTCCGCTCGATCGCCACCACATCCTTGGGCTCCTCGACCACGCAGAGCACCTCGTCGGTACGGCGCGGGTCGCGGCAGATCCGGCACTGCTCGGATTCCGCCACGTTGAAGCAGGTGGTGCAGAACCGGACCAGCTCCTTGACCTTGCGCAGGGCGCCGGCCAACCGGTTGACGTCGGCGGGGTCCGCCGAGAGGACGTGGAACGCGATCCGCTGGGCGCTCTTCGGGCCTACGCCCGGCAGTCGCCCCAGCTCGTCGATCAGGTCCTGGATGGCACCTTCATACATCTGAGGATCAGAATCCGGGCAGCCCGAGGCCGCCCATGCCACCGGCGACCGGGCCCATCTTCTTCTCGGTCAGCTCACGGGCCGCCTCGGCGGCGTTGTGCAGGGCCGCGACGACCAGGTCCTCCAGGGTCTCCACGTCCTCCGGGTCGACCGCCTTCGGGTCGATCTTGATGCTCTTGATGTCACCGGAGCCGGAGACGGTCGCGGTGACCAGGCCGCCGCCGGCGGTGCCGGTCAGCTCGGCCTCGGCCAGCTCGGCCTGGGCCTTGGCGATCTGCTGCTGCATCTTCTGCGCCTGCTTCAGCATCTGCTGCATGTTCGGCTGTCCACCTGGGCGCACGGATGGCTCCTTCTCGCACTCGTCTGCTCGGCCGCGCCCAGCCTAACCGGGGCGGCCCGTGGTCCGGTCGGGGGAACACCCCGCGTCAGCGGGCATCCACCTCGTCGATCTTCTCGGCGCCGAACGCCTCGCGGAGCAGCTGCACCGCCTGCTCCTCGCTGGACTGCCGGGCCGTCCGCTCGTCGATCACCTCGTCCAGCGGCTCGTCACCCGGGTCGAAGCCCTCGTAGGTCTGGGCGGCCGGCTGCGAGCGGCCACCACGTACCGGCCCGTCGTAGTCCGGGTCGTACGGCGGCTCGCCGGCCCAGTCCGCGTCCGCGGTCTTCCGGGTCGCCTGGGCGGTCCGCGGGCCCTTCCCCACACCGGCGGCGGCCGCTGCGGCTGCCGCGCGGGCCGCCGCGATCGCACTGCTCACCGGCGCGCCGCCGGGGCCGGCCGAGGGCGGCGTCGCCCGCGGTCCGGCCGGCTTCGGTACGG